>JAFUGO010000094.1 GCA_017469325.1 Mogibacterium sp.
CGCCGGCATATGGCTTGCGGCCGCCGCTTTAGTCGCTGCTGTTTATTACATTCTTTGCAGACGTACAGTTTCTGAAGAAGACTAAAAGCCGGGATCTGCGGTATGACCCCGGCCTTTACAAATTCTTCTATCTTGTCACTAAGGACGCTCCGGCTGTTGCTGTTACTCGGTGAAAAGAGGTGTCGAATAATATCTGTCACCGCTGTCAGGCAGCAGTGCCACTATAGTCTTGCCCTCATTCTCAGGCTTCTTCGCGTATTCGATCGCGGCGTACAGTGCAGCTCCCGAGGATATCCCGACGGATATTCCTTCTTTTTTTGCAAGAAGCTTCGAAGCCTCGAATGCCTTAGCGCCATCCGCCTTGTAGATCTCGTCGTAAACAGCAGTATTGAGAACATCAGGAACGAATCCCGCGCCTATGCCCTGGATCTTATGGGAACCGGATCTCCCTTCTGAAAGTACAGGAGAATCTGCCGGTTCAAGAGCCACGATCTTCACATCAGGCTTCTGCTCTTTAAGATACTCGCCTGCTCCCGTAAGCGTACCGCCGGTACCCACGCCTGCGATGAACACATCCACAGCTCCGTCTGTGTCATTCCAGATCTCCGGCCCCGTAGTAGCCTTGTGGATTGCCGGATTTGCAGGATTCACAAACTGTCCCGGTATGAATCCGCCGTCTATCTCCTGTGCGAGTTCTTCTGCCTTTGCAATTGCGCCCTTCATACCCTTTGCGCCTTCTGTCAGCACGATCTCGGCGCCGTATGCCTTGAGGATGTTCCTTCTCTCAACACTCATCGTCTCAGGCATCGTCAGTATTGCTCTGTAACCCTTCGCAGCGGCAATGGACGCAAGGCCTATGCCAGTGTTTCCTGATGTAGGCTCTATTATGACCGAACCCTCTTTCAGGAGGCCTTTCTCTTCTGCGTCCTCGATCATCGCTTTAGCGATCCTGTCCTTGACGCTTCCGGCAGGATTGAAATACTCCAGCTTTACCAGAACAGTTGCCTTGAGTCCCAGTTCTTTTTCTATGTTTGTAACCTCTACCAGAGGTGTGTTTCCGATAAGTCCCAGTGTTCCTTTATAGATATTAGCCATTTGATTTCCTCTCTTTCTCGTTACCCTTATATATCAGGTTGTTATTGATTATCAGTTTCTAGTTGTTCCCTTTTCTTTTCAATTCGGACGGCCAAGTAAAAACGCCCGGGAGTCAGGCTCCCGGGCGTATATCTCAGCTTTAAGGGATAAGCTTTGATCTGTACTGGAGTGCTTTGTCATCTTACGACAAGACTCCGGCCGTACATCGCGCCCGGGAGCTTTGCATCAGACAACAACACATCCTGTTGTTTATGAAGTTAAGAGAGAGATTATTATAGATCATCGTCTGTCCCTTTCCTTAGATTAAGCTTGAAGGTATTGTAGCTCTAAATTCCTACCAAGTCAATAGGTAATTTAAGATTTGTAAAGTCTCAACACGATTTTTTCTAAAACGGGATCATTTACGTGTTTTCTGCGTAAACGATCCCAGCCAACACGATCAATACTACACGAAAAAGCTGATTATTCGGAGAATTTACGTGTCGGTATCCGGCGTTACCGTAATGCAGAGAACATTGACCTCTGTCGGCTTCGCTCCTCCGGTAAATGATGTAGATCGGGTTACAATATCTACATCTCCAACACAAACAAAAAAGCTACACTACATCTCCAACACAAACAAAAAAGCCGCTTTGCAGCGGCATTTTTGTGTTGTAGATGTAGATATTGTGTAAGAGGGATGAAAGTATTATGGTGTAGTTAGGTATATCTAACTTTTCCTTACAGCCATATATTAGCATCCCCATTTCCTATTGTCAAGGTAGGATTTAAAATTTTTTGAAAAAAATTTTTTGGCGAATTCCCCGCCCTTTCAGAAGTGAGATCCGTGCGGCAAAAATGGGCTTTGCTCGCAGCTGCATCGTATCAAAAAGGCGCAGACCCGGCATGCTGCCTGATCTGCGTCTTTCGTTCATCTTTATTACCCGGTCACAGTCCGGATGATCTTACAGATGCTGGTTTCTAGGGATCCTGTCGTACCACTTGAGCAGGAACGGCTCGATCATCGAAGTCAGCTTCATGTCAAGATTGAAGAAATAAACCGTAAATGTCACCACGAAGAACGCAAGTCCGCCTGTCATGACATAAAGAAGTGCTTTCAATAGTTTCTTTTTCATGTTTCCCTCCGGAATGTACAATTATCAATTTCTCAGATCCTGCCCTACCGCCTGAGCAGAAACGGCTCGAGCGGTAACGTCAGCTTCATGTCAGGATCGAAGGATATTTTACCACGAATTCTCGTCATCCAGTATCTCGAGTGTCGGATCGAGAGGCTCTTCCTGCATGACTGTTCTCATGAACTGGTTGACCTGGTCTCTTACACCCTGTCTCGATACGACACGAGGATCGAAGAGCTGGTGGTTGACCCACATCAGAGGAACTCCGAGGTCTCTTGCTCTGTCCTCAAAGAGTCCGTGCATGCCATCGAGAGCCTTGCATGTGATGTGCTCCCAGAGGATGATTATGTCTGCGTTGTACTGCTCAACGAATTCGAAGAGGTCGTCGAGGAGAACTTTGTATCCGCCGTGTGTACGGTTACGCATGATCATCTCTTCAGTCAGCATGGCCATGTCGTAGTAAGCCTGCTCTCTGTTCTCAGGAGTATCTGTCTCTGCGATCATCTCGGTGTTGATGCATGAGAGCATGTCTGTCAGGCCTACGATGCCCCAGCAGTTGAGGATCCATACGAGGAAGTCCATGTAGAAGTGCGACTGAACGCCCCATACGATCGCTCTGTGGCGGTATTCAGGAGCAGCCATCTTTCTCTTCTTGTATGCCTTCTCGGCGAGCTTTGTGATGCGCTTGTCTGCCCTTTCGAATTCAGGGACCTTGCCGCAGATAGCCATGTAGTTGGTCTCTGTGTAAAGAGCGAGGTTGCCGCCGAACACCTGCGGATAATCCGTCTTGTTCATGTCGAGCCATTCGTTACGGCACTTTGTGGCGTAGTTTACTCTCTTTGCGCATTCGAAGTAGTAATCCCAGTCCCACTTGTGGCCGGTGTTCTCTTCAACAAACTTAATGGCTCTTCTGATCTCTTCTGCAGCGTAGTCCTGTACGTCTTCTTCCTTGTGGCGGAGAGGCGCGGGCAGCTGGAATACAGGGATGCCGTCTTCCTTCTCGAGCTTTCTGGAAAGAACGCCGTTTGACAGGAGTGAACCGTCGCATGTAGTGTTGCACTGGATAGCGCAGGCACCGAGAATAGGAGCGTCGTCATCGATGGATGTGCCGGCCTCGGCAGCAGGCATCGGGCAAACGTCTCCCGGGAGTCCATACTCCTGGACGACATCGAGGTAGTGCTCTACAGCATGCTGGTTGAGCAGTACCGGAACGTATGTGGACGGAGTCTCACGGGATGTGCACTTCAGATTCGGGAATCCCATCATGACTGCGGTCATCTCGTTCTCGTCAACGAGTACGTTGATCTTGGAGAACTCTTCGTCATTGCCGCATCTGCGGTCACCGCGCGCCAGATTGCCGAGCAGCTTGGCTACGTCGATGATGATGAGGTCCTGCTCCTCGTGAGCGATCCTGAGGTATTCGCCTCTGAGGCCCTGTGTGAATCTGTCTACCATCATCGGAACAGCCAGATAGTTGGCCATCCAGCGGTATCTGAAGAAGAATTTGATGTTGGTCGGCTTGACCATGAATTTGCCGAGCGTGAACAGGATGCCCAGCCATCTCGAATAATCGTAGAGTGTATCGCCGACACCACGCCACTCTCTTCTTTTGCGAACCTTGCCATGAGGCTTGTAAAGGTCGCCGTATCTGGTATCGCCCTTGATCTTCTCAGGGTTTACCATGGTTTTGAATTTCTTGCCTGCCATTACTTGCCCTCCTTCTGGATCTTCTTGATGTCGATGCTCTCAATGAAGGCCTGTACACGGGTCCTCATCTGTCCGGAGGTTCCGATAACGTACGGTCTGTCAACAGCAAGCACAGGATATCCGTATTCTTCTCTGAGGATGTGTGATCCCATCATTCTCTCGTAAGCCCATGGATCGCAGAACTTCATCTGCTGATAGATGATGCCGTCTGCCTTGTACTCTTTTGCGAGCTCGGCAACGTATTCGCGGCGTCCGTCCATCGTTGCAGTGTCCATGTAACGAGGGCATTCGCCTCTGTACATGTATGCTCTGCAGACCTGTGTCAGAGCGTCCTCTTCATCATTCAGATAGATAGGATCTCTGCCCGGGAGCGAACCGTAGCAGTATCTGTCTGCGCAGACAAACGCTCCGCTGTCCTCAATGATCTTGATGAAGTCCGTATCATCGACTTCGGAGCCTACGACCTCGACTCTGGCCTTGAACCAAGGCTTTGCATCAGGCTTTCTCTTTTTGAGTTCTTTGAGCGTATCCTCGAGCTTATCGATGATCAGATGCTTAGGGGCAACATAGGATGCCAGGCAGAGTACGTTGTACTCGTAACCCGTAATTGTTGGCTCGTCGAGCTTTCTGAAGTCTCCGATCTCTCTGAGGAGCTCACAGATCTTGTTGTGCTCGGCTACAGCCTTGCGGATGGCAGCATCGGATGTGTCGATGCCGTAGTTTTCTGCAAGCGGCTTAAGGATGTGGTTTTTGCACTGCAGAACATAGAGGTCAAGGCCGTTATAGTCGGCCTTCATAGGGATCTCCATATAATCGAAGAAGAATCCCGGTTTATCCTTGCCCATCGCCTGAAGCACATCCATGTTCTCTACGCAGCGGTTGAGCATGGTGCATCCGTCAGGAGTAATACAGGCATCCAGATAGTTATAGCCTCCTTCAAGCGCTCTTTCGAGAATGGCTCTCGAATACTCGCAGAGGAAGCTGGTCAGGTAGTATGTCCCCACATCGATCGAACCGGTGCGCGGTGCGCGCAGTCTTGACGAAAAGATTCCCGGAAGATTGATAAGAGGCTCAGGCACGTTTTCGCACATGTAACCTATGCACTTCATGCCTTCCTTCTGAGCCTGCTGAACGAGCTCATTGTTGGCGTCCTGCAGCAGGTTTTCGAAGTAAATCAGGTGCTTTAAGTCTTTCACTTTTCTCCCTCTCTCTTTCTCTCAAACGCAGCCTTTGTGCGGTCGCCGGACACCGGAGAATGCAGTGCCCGCAATATCGGTAATATTTTATCATGCATGTGCTTACGCGTACAATCAAAAAACGAAACTGAACACAAAAAAACAGTTTCCAATTCTGCAGGGACGATGCAATTATTCGGATAGACCCGGCATCAGATCAAAATGCGCTTGACGTATACCCCTGCAGGGTATATATTGTACTTGCATCGATACCCCTTGGGGGTATAAAAATGAATGATAATCATAATAGTAAAGAGGTCATAAACATGTCAGATATAAACAACAACGGCAGCAAGCCGGCTAAGAAAGACTGCTGCGCGTGCAGTGAGAAGCACAAAGAGCGCAGTCCGGAAGAGTACAAGGACCTGATCAACAGGCTCAGCCGCATCGAAGGACAGGTGCGCGGCATCAAAGCTATGGTCGAGAAAGGAGCTTATTGCCCTGACATCCTGATCCAGACTTCGGCGGTCAACTCGGCTCTCAACAGCTTCAGCAAGGTCCTGCTGTCGAATCACATCCGCACCTGCGTCAGGAACGACATAAAAGACGGCAATGACGAGGTCGTTGAAGAGCTCGTCGCAACACTCCAAAAGATGATGAAATAGGGCTCAAAAGTGCCTGTTGCGGAGGCTCTGCGGTAGCCGGCACTTAGCGATTGACGAGCAAACCCGACGACGAGCGGGCGAGGAGTCCGCTGTCGTTTGCGAAGTCAGAGCTTAGTACCGCTGCGTTAAGCCGCAGCGAGGCGAGAGCCGTACTCCGCAGAAGGCACTATTTGAGCCCTTTAAAAAATAGAAAGGAAACAGAATGGAACAATACATAGTTACGGGAATGAGCTGCGCGGCATGTCAGGCACGGGTCGAGAAGGCCGTTTCGAAGGTCGAAGGCGTCGACTCATGTTCTGACAGCATGCTCACCAATTCGATGGGAGTTGAACGCAGCGCTTCCCCTGAAGAAATTATACGCGCTGTCACGGACGCGGGCTACGGTGCCCGTCTCAAGGCAGCG
>JAFUGO010000095.1 GCA_017469325.1 Mogibacterium sp.
GACCATAGTTAAGTTCGCTACACAGATAGTCGATTATCTTGTAGGACGGAACACAAAAATGATAATAATCGCGTGCAATACCGTTACGGCTCTCGCGCTGGACTCTCTGAGAGAGCGCTATCCGGCGATACCGATCATCGGGGTTATCGAGCCGACCGTAAAGAAGGTCGTCGCTGACGGCTGCAAACGTGTCGGAGTCATAGCCACCAAGGCAACGATAGGGAGCGATGTGTACGGCAAAGAGCTGAGGGCCATGAGCCCGGATATCGAGGTGTTCAGCACGGCATGCCCGGCTATAGTCCCGCTTGTGGAAGAGGGCCTTACGGATACCGACATCATGAAGCTCACTATACAGCATTACATGGACCGCTTTGTCGAAGAGGGCAAATTTGATGATCTCATACTGGGATGCACCCACTATCCTCTGGTGGCAAGGCACATCAGCAGGCTTTATCCGTGGCTCAACATGTACAGCTCATCGGCAGAGGTCGTAAGAGAGGCGGCAGACATGCTCAGAGAAAAAGACATGCTGGCGTCCGGCTCCGAATTTACCGACAGATACTACGCGAGCGATATGTCAAGCAACTTCATAGATATGACCGACAGGCTGTTCTCGGACACGGATTTTAAGAAACATCTGTTAAAACTTGAAGAATAACGAGTTTTCTTGTACAATCTATAAGCTTATGCGTTTTATGCTTTAAGACACGAAACGCTCCGGCTGAGGACTTTTTTATGGAAACTGAATTTAAATACAACATTGAAGATACTTCTATTTTTGACAGCATAGTCGAGACTGCCGACATAGGAGGCATGGGACTGGATGGAGTCGAAGTGATAGACATGCATGCCACTTACTTCGATACGGAAGACTTCGATTTCAGAAATCGCGGCATAGCTTACCGTATCAGGCAGGAGGATGACAGATGCACGGCCACTATAAAGTGGGATGTCGATGTCAGCGAGGGGCTTCACCGCCGTGAAGAGTTCAATCTGGTCGTGAACGATGAAAGGTTCGCCCAGAACCCTGACATAGACATTTTCGTCTCAAGCGATGCCTATGAGGTGCTGCGTGAAGCAGCCGGCGACAAGCCGCTGAGACCTACCATATCCATGGACTATCAGCGCAGACAGCTCAAGGTGGACACCGGCAAGTCGATAAGCTGCATATCCGTGGATGAGGGAGTCATACACCATATAGACGGACGCATCATTCCTATATCCGAACTCGAGATAGAGTGGTACTACGGTGATGAAGAAGACTTTATGGAACTCGCCGGCCGGATAAGCGACAAATACGATCTGGTCACAGAAGACAGATCCAAGCTCCAGAGAGCATATGAATAATAACAGGTAACAATAAACATTTAATAAACGGAGGAACATCTCAAATGAAAGCTACACAGGTCTCAAAAGAGAACGGCGTCGTAAAATTCAACATCGAGTTTTCGGCAGAAGAATTCAAAGAAGCAGTAAACAAGGCATATCTGGATAACAGAAGCAAATTCCAGATCGACGGATTCCGCAAGGGCAAAGCACCTAGAAAGATCATCGAGAGCCATTACGGCCGCGATGTATTCTGGGATGAGGCTCTCAACGATCTGCTCGAGAAGCACTATCCTGACGCTCTGTCGCAGATGGATGTCGAAGTCATTTCGCAGCCTTCTTTTGAATCTCCTGAGGTAAAGGCTGATGAGCCTGTTATTCTTACAGGATCCGTTCAGGTGTTCCCTGAGATCGAGGTCGAGAATTACAAGGGCCTCGAGGTAGAGAAGGTCGAGACAAAGATCGGCGAGAAGGAAGTAAAAGAAGAGCTCGAGAGAGTACAGAAGAGCCAGGCCAGAATGGAAGCTGTCGAGGACCGCAAGTCCGAGAAGGGTGACACAGTCATCATCGACTTTGCCGGAACCGTAGACGGAGAGGCATTCAGCGGCGGAACCGCAGAGAACTATGAGCTCAAGCTGGGTTCGGGACAGTTCATCCCTGGATTTGAAGAGCAGCTCGAGGGCAAGGAAGCCGGCGAAGAGGTCGACGTAGAGGTCGTATTCCCGGGAGATTATCATGCAGAAGAGCTTGCAGGCAGACCTGCGGTATTCAAGACAAAGATCCACGAGATCAAGAGAGAGATCCTTCCTGAGATCGATGACGAGCTCGCAAGCGATGTAAGCGACTTCGAGACTCTCGCAGAGTACAAGAAAGACATCAAGAAGAAACTCCAGGAGAGCGCAAAGGAGACTGATCTTTCGGTAATGAAGGACAGAGTCCTGCAGAAGCTCTATGAGTCCAACGAGATCGAGGTCCCTGAGGTAATGATCAGAAACGAAGTAGAGAACATGCTCTATGACATGGACCGCAGCCTTTCGGCTCAGGGTATCGGACTCCAGCAGTACATCGAGTGGACAGGAAAGACCATCGATGAGGTAAGAGAAGAGACAAGACCTGACGCAGAGAAGCGCATCAGAACAAGAGTCCTCCTCAAGAACATCATCAGGATGGAGAACCTCGATGTAGAGGAAGAAGAGATCACAAAGCTCATGGAGGAGTTCGGCCAGCAGTACGGCATGAACGTAGACCAGGTAAAGGAGATGGCAGGCTCCGATACAGAAGCATACTTCAGAGAGGATGCTCAGACAAAGAAGGCCATCGACTGGCTGTTCGATAATGCCAAGGTAGTAGCCGCAAAGGCAGAGAAGAAGTCGAAGAAGGCTGACAAGAAAGAAGAAAAAGAAGAAGAAAAGGAAGACAAGTAGTCTTATCGGAAAAGGTGATCATTGATGAATTATGTACCTTATGTAGTCGAGCAGACGGGCCAGGGAGAGAGGACCTATGATATCTATTCCAGGCTCCTCATCGACAGGATCATATTCATAGACGAAGAGATAACAGAACACACGGCAAGCGTGGTAGTGGCACAGCTCCTGTTCCTTGAGGCGCAGGACCCGGACAAGGATATCAATATTTATATAAACTCTCCGGGAGGTCTGGTCACGGCAGGACTGGCTATTTATGACACAATGAAGTTCATAAAGCCGGATATCTGCACCATCTGCGTAGGCATGGCGGCCAGCATGGGCGCCGTGCTTCTTGCTGCCGGCACAAAGGGTAAAAGATACGCTCTGCCTAATGCCGAGATCATGATCCATCAGCCTCTCGGCGGATTCCAGGGCCAGGCTTCTGATATCAAGATCAACGCTGATCACATATTAAGCATCAAAGACAAACTCAACCACATACTGGCGGAAGCGACAGGTCAGGATCTTTCCGTGATCGAAAGAGATACCGACAGAGACAACTACATGTCATCTGCGGAAGCTGCCGCCTACGGACTGGTCGATAAAGTTATCGAGAGGAGCGAAAATGTCGGATAATAACGAGGCAAGATGCTCATTCTGCGGCAAATCGACCTCTCAGGTCCGCAGCATGATGGTGGGGGACGGCGTCTATATATGCAATGAATGCGTCGACCTCATAAAGTCCATGATGGATGAAGAAAAAGCTCATGTTCCGAAGAAGAAGCAGGGCGGCAGCAAACTGCCTACTCCTGAAGAGATCAAGGCTGAGCTTGACCAGTACGTAATAGAACAGGATCCTGCCAAGAGGCGCGTGGCTGTTGCGGTATACAATCATTACAAGAGGATCAGACATCTCGACAGATATAAAAACAGCGATGTCGAGAAGGTCGAGCTTTCAAAGAGCAACATCCTAATGCTCGGTCCTACCGGCTGCGGCAAGACTCTGCTCGCTCAGACTCTCGCACGCATACTCGATGTGCCGTTCGCTATCGTTGATGCCACATCCCTTACAGAGGCCGGCTATGTCGGAGAGGACGTAGAGAACATCCTTCTGAGGCTGTACCAGGCTGCTGACGGCGACCTCGAAAGAGCCCAGAGGGGCATCATATA
>JAFUGO010000096.1 GCA_017469325.1 Mogibacterium sp.
CAGGGCGAGACCGTCTGCCTTGAGGTAACGGGGCCCTTCACCTTGCTGCAGGCTCTTATGGAGCCCCGCACGGTCTTCAAAGAAAACTGAAAAGACCAGGACGCAATGCTCAAGGTCTTCGATAAGCTCGGCAAATCGCTGCTCGCGTATATCGAGGCGGGCAAAAATGCCGGGGTTGACGTGATCATATTCTCCGACTCGGCAGGAGCTCCGGAGCTCCTCGGTCCTAAGTTTATGACTCAGGCGGTTGAGGATTTCTATCATCCGTTCCTGAAAAAAGTCGAGGAGATCATGGATGAGAACTGCATATTCCTGCTTTGCCCTAAGTTCACCTACGCGGTGATCGACACGGGATTCGGCGAGTACAGAGATAATGAACTCGAGCCGGGTATCGACTTCCTTGAAGCCATGCTTCAGATGAGAGGAAAGGCGAAGATAGGCGGGCAGGTCTGCATCAAGAATATTGGTGTAAAGCTTGCGAACGGAAGATTCAGAGAAATAGTTCTGAAATAGCTGTACCGGAATAAGGAGACGATGTTTGGATCTTTCGAAGTATAAAAGAAAAGTACTCATAGCATGCTCGATGATCGAGGACGAGCTTAACGAAGTCTTTGATCGTTTTGATATACGTGATATAGATATCCGCTGGCAGGAGAGAGGGCATCACAACGATCCCGACAAGCTGCGCGATGTGGTCCAGGCAGAGATAGATAAAGCCGAAGAGGAAGGGGCGGATCTCATCATGCTTGCGTACGGTCTTTGCGGAAACGGAGCCGTGGGATGGCATTCCGGGAAGGCGACACTGGTGATGCCTCGATTTGACGACTGTGTCAACATGATGCTCTGCACCGGCAAAAGAGACAGACGAAACTATCTTGATGCCGGCAACATGTATCTGACCGGCGGCTGGAGCCGGGATGAGGGAGCTCTTCTGGATATGTTTGAGAGATATCTTTCAAAATACGGGAAGAGAAAAGCGGATAAACTGATGAA
Organism: Mogibacterium sp.; assembly: GCA_017469325.1. The sequence continues at coordinate 994 of JAFUGO010000096.1, forward strand.
GATAATGCTGGCTTCATACAGCAGCGTAACTGTCATAGATACGGGATGTTTTGAGATGGATCCGGTCGTAGAATATGCGGACGAATGCGCTGAACGCTTCGGGCTCAAAAGGCGCATAGTGCCGGGAGGAAACTGCCCCATGCAGAAGCTTCTCACGGGGGACTGGGATGATGACATCATAGTAAAAGAACCGGGTTCTCCGGTAACTGAAGAAGAATTCGATTTCAGGCCTTAGAAAAGATTTGATGAAGAGACCTGATGATATGCAGAATAACAGCATATTTTGACAGAAAAGAAGTAGGAACCGGGATGCCAAAGCAGGCATTCCGTGAACATAAAAAGAAAAGAGGAAATAGAAATGAACATTATTGAACAGTACGGTCACGGACTTGAGGTACCGAAGGATGAGCTTACCGCTATAGAGAGGGATAAGCTTCTCAGCGAAGGCAAGGAAGTCGACCGTATTATGTGCTGCATCGACACGGGTGAGACTCTCGCGCCGATGATCGGACTCAAGGTAAAGGATTCCTATTTCTCGTCCGAGAAGATACTCGAGCTCGAGGAGTACATCTACGACACCTTCCATTCCGACGGCGCCGGTCTCTCGACGACTCTCCGAGGGATGGCAGAGGCCATGGGTTCTACGATCAAATACTTTGACCACAACATCGCGCAGCTCGAAAAACCGGCGCTGGCGAGCCTCGATGAGGCGGACAGCGCTAAGCTCGTCGATGTCGACAAGGACGGCAGACTCCCGATCATCCTGAAAGGACTTAAGATGGTCAAGGAGAAGCTGGGCGACAAGGTGCCTGTAAGCGGAACCGTAACGGGACCTCTCACCATCGCAGCTATGGTAGTCGGTACGGAAAACCTGCTGATCGGAATGGTAAAGAAGCCGGACAAGGTAAAGCAGCTGATGGAGATCATCACAGAGAACAACGAGCGCTACATCGCGCGCATGCTCGAGATGGGAGTCGGCGTGGGATTCGCGGACCCTGTCAGCACCACATCGCTTCTCAGAGTAAAGCAGTACAAGGAGTTCTCGCTTCCGTACTTCCAGCACAATGTCGATTTCATCAAGAAGAACGGCGGCGGATGCGGACTGCATATCTGCGGAGGAAGCCGCAAGCTCTGGGAGACTCTCAACGAGACAGGCATCGGATGCTTCGGACTCGACAACATCGAGGACCTCGAAGAGGCAAAGGAAGTGCTCGGACCTCACATGGCTATCCAGGGTAACGTGCCGCCGGTAGATGTAATCAGGCTGGGCACGCCTCAGGATGTACTGAGATCATCCAGGGAGTGCATCAGAAAGGCATGGGATTCGCCTAACGGATTCACCCTGACATCCGGATGCCAGACTCCGATGGATACGCCTGCAGAAAACCTTCAGGCCATGATGGACGCCGCAAGGATCTTCGGAAGATATCCGATCGATCAGGAGCTGCTGAACGCAGATGACTAAAATACAAACTACAGAAAAGGACGTTATTGTACATGCATAAAACAAGCGAAAGAATAGACAGGCTCAAAAAGAGCAGGGATGATACAGCGCGCATGGAGAACGTGCACGTTGTTGATGAGGCTTATGAAGAAGCGATAAAAGAGTATGCGGACAGGCCGGTAAGCGTGCAGTTTGCGCGCGGCTTTGAGAAGGCGCTCGGACGCAGAAAGATCGTTATTCAGGACGACGACATACTGGCGGGATTCCTTTTCAGATACACAGTCAATGTGAATCTGCCGATGTCCACTTCAGCGGATTTTGATCCGGCCGGACGTGCTCCGGTCAGCATGGACGTAAGAAGAGAGGTCCGCGAGATCGCGGAGGACGGATATGCAAGTGAGACCGAGCTTGAGGAGCTCGACGAGTTCGCGTTCGGCGCTACGACCGGACTGCTCACACACTTCCATTCCGGCCACGTGCTTCCGGATTACAGAAAGCTGCTCGCAAAGGGCTGGTCCGGACTCAGATCGGATATAGAGGCTTCGCGCCGGGCAGGCAAAAGCGAAGATGAGCTCGCGGCGCTCGAGTCCTTCGAGATAACCACTGAAGCTGCTTCGATGTATATCATGAGGTATCAGGCGGAGGCGGCGAGACTTCTTTCAGAAGCAGAGAAATCCGGCAACACCGCAAGAGCTTCCGAGCTCAGAAGGATGTCTGACGCTCTTAAGCACATCGCAACTGAACCTGCATCTTCATTCTACGAGGCCGTGCAGCTTGTATGGCTCGTCCACGAGATGCTGTACTGCGAGATTTCGCCGTTCGCCGTGTCGCTCGGCAGGGTGGACCAGTACCTCTATCCGTATTTCAAAAAGGATATGGAAGCCGGCGCTATCACAGAGGATGAAGCGGCCGATCTCATCGATCACTTCTGGCTCAAGATCAGCGGATACAGAAAGTCCTATCAGAATCTCGCGATCGGCGGATGC
>JAFUGO010000009.1 GCA_017469325.1 Mogibacterium sp.
AATACACCGTGCCGCTTCCGGCTTCGAATTTCTCGTATGGGAACGGCAGTGATTCCATATCGATAGGAGCATCATAAGGATTGACTACTACCTGGTCGTTGTCTCTGAACGCGAGCCCTGCGATGTTCTCAAAGTCGAATTCATAGTCGAGAAGCGATTTGAGGAAGCTGAAGAGGACCTTTTCACCCTCACCTCTGATGACATAATCGACAAAGAGGTTCTCCTTCATGAACCTGCGGGTCTCGAACGACACCTGCAGACCTCCGAAGATGATGGCTATGCTCGGGACGGCTTTTTTCACCATCTCGGCCACATGCTTCAGCTGCGCTTCGTTGTAGCGGTTCGCATGGAAGTAGACAATATTGTATTGTCCGGTAGCGATATCCTCATAGATGTCCATGTAAAGATCATTCTTATCGTATGTTTTAAGCTGGACATCGATCGGTGAATCAGCGACCACGCAATAGAGATATTTGAGTGCGAGATCTGTGCACTTGCACTCTGAATTGATAGTTGTAAGTAGAAGCTTCATTGTGATTCTCCCATGCTCTTACCGGTGGATTACATCCTCTCAGGCGCCGCGATCCCGAGCAGCCCGAGACAATTGGCGATGACCGTCTTCGATGCCTTAACAAGAGCAAGCTTGGCAGCCCTTTCATCGGCATCATCTACCAGAATATGCTCGTCATGATAAAACTTGTTGAATGACTGCGCTATGTCTACGAGGTGACGTGTCACGATCGAAGGCTCATACTTCTCCGCTGCCTCGAGTACGATCTCAGGCACCCTGTAAATGAGTTTGGAGAGAGTATATGCGCTGTCGCTTCCGAGATAAGCCGGATCGATCTTCCCGATGGAATCGACATCTATCCCCGCAGCAGCTGCTTTTCTGAGTACGCTGGATGCTCTTGCATGTGTGTACTGAACATAAGGACCGGTCTCACCGTCAAAGTTGAGGACCTTATCCCAGCTGAACACGTAGTCCTTTATCCTGTTGTTTGAGAGCTCCTGGAAGATAACGGCTCCGATGCCGACCTCCTTCGAGACCTCATCTATATCCACACCCTGCGCATCCTTATCGCGCATGATCTCTGCCGTCTTTTCAACAGCGGTATTGAGAACGTCCTCAAGGAAGACGACTCTGCCCTCACGTGTGGACATCATTTTTATATCATCGCCGTCGGAAAGGCTCACCAGACCGAACGGGACGTGGATGCAGTCCTTCTGCCAGTCATATCCCATCAGCTCGAGGACCTTCTTCCACTGCTTAAAGTGGAGGTTCTGCTGTGAAGCCACGACGTAGATGCACTTGTAGAAGTCGTAATGCTCTTTGCGGTATACCGCAGCAGCGATATCTCGTGTAACATAAAGGCTCGAGCCGTCGGATTTGGTTATCATCGCAGCACCGAGATCGTACGGTTCAAGGTCAACTATCTGAGCTCCCTGGGACTCGATGAGAAGTCCCTTCTCTTTCAGCTCATTTATAAATCTCGGCATCTTGTCTGAATAGAAGCTCTCGCCCGCATAGGAGTCGAAAGTGATCCCGAGCATATCATAAACGCGGTTGAATTCCTCGAGGCTGAGCGCTCTGAACTTCTCCCATAACTCGAGCTCTGCAGGCTCGCCCGCCTCAAGCTTTACGAAGGTCTCTCTCGCCTCGTCTTCAAGCTCCGGATGCTCTTTTGCTTCTTCATGGAACCTGGTGTAGTAACCGAGGAGAGCCTTTATAGGGTTTTCTGCAAGCTCTTCTTCGCTTCCCCACTTGCGGTAAGCGACGATCATCTTGCCGAACTGTGTGCCGTAGTCGCCGAGATGGTTGATCCTTACGACATCATAACCCACTGCATCGTAAAGCTTGTAAATAGCATTTCCGATAACAGTACTTCTGATATGCCCGATATGGAACGGCTTCGCGATATTAGGCGATGAATACTCGACGATCACAGTGCGGTCGCTTCCCGTATCGGACCTGCCGTATGATGCACCGAGTTCTTCTACCTCGCTTATGACCTCGCCTGCAAAGAACGCTCTGTCGATAAAGAAATTGACGTAAGCGTTCACGTTCTCTACTTTTGCGAAGGCTTCAGAATCGCCGGCTTCAGCGGCGATGTCCGCAGCGATCAGCTGCGGGGCCTTGTGAAGGCTCTTCGCAAGCCTGAAGCACGGAAACGCGTAGTCTCCCTTGCTTTCATCAGCCGGGATCTCGATCATGTCGATGATCTCTTCTTTGCTGAGGCCGAGTGTTTCGTTGTATATCGAATCTGCTATAAGTTCTTTGAAATTAACCATAATTTGTTATCTGTTGTTGTCCTTTTCTTTGTATTTTTAACGCATAGATTAGCATATCATATTTGCGGCTGTTTGTGTCCTTTATTTATGCGTGCTCTTATCTGTCAGAGTCACCACCGTGCAGCCGTCACCGCCTTCGGTGTATGATGCTTTCTTATAAGACTTGACCAGTTTATTGCGGGCAAGCTCCTGTCTCAGCTCTCTCTTGAGTATCCCGGATCCTCTGCCGTGAATGATACGCACACTCGGCAGGCCTGCAAGGAATGCATCATCGATGTATTTGTTCATCAGATCGATGGCTTCTTCACGGTTCTTTCCTATGAGGTTGATCTCAGGCTTTATGCTCCTTGATTTGCTGAACGACATGCTGCCGTATTTTGCTTTGTTTTTTTCTTTATGGCCCTGCGGCTCAGACTCAGCTATCACAAGATCCTTTATATTCACATCCATCTTTATGGATCCGAGCCTTATCCTGAGGTTTCCTCTTGAGTCAGGCAGGGTCTCTACATCGCCGGTCTGATCGAGCTTGGTGTACTTGACCCTCATGCCGACCTTTATGTCTTCAGGGTCAGGCATCTTGCCCGTCTGTACAGTCTCGACCTCAGGTGCCTTTGCCGGTCTGAGCGCGGATTCTGCCTGTCTCAGCTTTCTGCGGCTCTCCGCCGCGCCTCCTGCTATATGGCCTTCGTTGAATCCGGCATCCTTGTTCTTATACCGGATATCTTTCAGTTCTGAAGTGATATCATCGATAGTTTCCTGGGCATCCCTGAGCATGACCCCCGCCTGCTTGCGGGCATCCTCAAGTATTTTAGCGGCTTCGGCCTTTGCCTTTGCAAGCTCCTGCTCCGCCTCTGAAGCGGCGGCCTGAGCGGCCTCTCTTTCTTTGCCGGCTTCGGCAAGCTTCGCCTCTGCCGCAGCCTGATCGGCTTCCACCCTGCTGACAGCTTCTTCAAACTCGAGCTGCTCCTCTCCCATGAGTTCGGCAGCCCTTTCTATTATCGATCTGTCCAGTCCGAGCTTTGCGGATATCTCAAAAGCGTTCGACTTGCCCGGCAGGCCTACTCTCAGCCTGTATGTAGGCGAAAGCGTCTCTACGTCAAATTCCATAGACGCGTTCTCAACGCCCGGAGTCGAAAGCGCATATTTCTTAAGTTCTGTGTAATGAGTCGTCGCAGCGACGAGAGCTCCCGCCTCCTTAAGGCGCTCAAGCTCCGCGATACCGAGGGCTGCGCCCTCAAGAGGATCCGTGCCCGCTCCCAGCTCATCAAGAAGCACGAGGCAGCCCTCGCCCGCATTTTTGAATATCTCAATGATGTTCTTCATATGAGACGAAAACGTGCTGAGGCTCTGCTCGATGCTTTGCTCATCGCCTATATCAGCGAATATCTCCCTGAGGACAGGCATGCTGCTGCTTTCATCCGCCGGTATATGCAGACCGCTCTGCGCCATCAGGCAAAGGAGGCCTATGGTCTTCAGAGTGACGGTCTTGCCGCCTGTGTTAGGGCCGGTGATCAGAAGTGTGGTCCAGTCGTGTCCAAGCTCAACGTTTGTAGGCACGACCTTATCTGCCGGCAGCAGCGGGTGTCTGCCCGTCTTTATATCTATACGGTACGAATCGTTGAGCTGAGGCTCGCTGCCTTCCATCAGCTGTGAGAGCCTGCCCTTCGCGTTTATGAAATCAAGCTCAGCAAGAAGTCTCTGGTCGTTCATGAGACTCTGGTGATGCTCTCCGACACGGTTGCTGAAGAGCTCGAGTATCCTTGTGATCTCTGCCTGCTCGTCCATCTCGAGCTGCTTGAGCTCGTTATTGAGGTTTACCACCGACTGCGGCTCCACAAAAAGAGTGGCGCCTGTCGATGACTGATCGTGCACCATACCCGGGAACAGACTTATGTACTCCCTCTTTACCGGGATCGCGTATCTGCCGTTTCTCATGGTGACTATGGCATCCTGAAGATGAGTCTTTGCGGAGCCCGAGCTCACCATCTTCTGCAGGCGCGATTTGATGAGATCGTTCTTGTTTCGCATATCACGTCTGATGGATCTAAGTTCTGAAGACGCGTTGTCGGCCATCTCATCTTCGCTTATTATCGCATTCGAAATATCATGCTCGAGTTTTGTCACAGGATCAAGAAGCCCTGCTATCTCGGGTATGACCGATAATCCTTCCGGCATATCTCCGGTCAGGAAGCTTTTTACGGTGCGTGATGAGGCGATGCTCGCCCTTATCTGAAGGAGCTCGCGCATGCTGAGGCAGCGTCCGCGCTTTGCCATCGACACTATCTCGCTTATATCGCCTATGTCTCCTACCGGAATGCTTCCCTTATACAGAATAACGGAAACCGCTTCTGTAGTTTCCGTTAATGCGTCCTTCACCATGCGGATGTTAGTCATGGGCTCCAGACTGTCTATTCTTTCTTTTGCAAGTCCGGAGCCTGCCTGTTCGCGCAGAAGGTCTGTTATTTTATTGAATTCGAGGAGTTTGAGGATCTTAGAATTCATCTTCGCTGTTCAGTCTCTTGATGGATTTAAGCTCGTTCTTGAGATTTACGTTCTCCATCTGCAGGTCAAAGTATGCGTTTTCCATCTCGACCAGCTTCTCCTGAAGCTTCTTCTGATCTTCTGAGTTCTGAGTCTGTCTGTCGACTTCCGTTGACATCTTCTCTTTAAGATCGGTCACCTGCTTCTTGGACTGCTCCCACATCTGGATGTAATGCTTTACATCGTTGTCGAGCTGGTAGTTCTCTGTCTGCAGCTTGAGCGTCATGTCGGTGTTATCCATCAGCTTCTCTGCGATATTAAGCGCAGTCAATACCGCAGCCCTGTAATTAGGATTGACATTAAGAGCTTTGCTGGTAGCTCTCAGCTCTTCGTCGACCATCTTTGCGATTTCTTTTATGCGCTCTTCGCTCTTATCGCTGGAAAGCACATAATTCGCTCCGCATATGATTACATCGGCTCTGTTTTTTTCCATTTCTTAACCTCGCATTGATCTATTCTTCTATCTGCCGCGTACAGCCTCATACATCAGTATTGCTGCAGCGACCGCGGCATTGAGTGACTCAATATTGCCGCGCATCGGAAGCGTTACTTTTACATTCGCCATCTGCATCACGGCATCGGAGACGCCGTTCCCTTCATTGCCTATGACCAGAGCGATACCTCTGCCGAGATCTTCTTCGTAATACGGTTTACCGCCGTCGACGGAAGTCACGGCGATGCGCCTTCCCGACTTTTTCAGGATGTCCCTCAATGAATCTTCATCGGGAACATATATGACCGGGATCTCGAATACCATTCCGGCGGTCGCCCTCAGGACCTTCGGAGAATAAATATCAACAGTTCCGTTGAGAGCTGCGATCGCCTTGTAGCCTGCGGCAACTGCGGTCCTTATGAGCGTACCCATATTGCCGGGATCCTGGATCCTGTCAAGGACCAGAATGTTGTCATCGGGCGAAAGCTTTTCAAGAAGCGATATGTCGGGATCCGACCGGCGCAGTACGGCAAGCATTCCGATGCCTGTCCCTGCATCTGTCAGACCCGAGAACACTTTTGCCGGGACCCCGCATACGAGGACATCCTTTGAGTCTATGCAGTCCTTTATGGATCCCGTATCGCCGGCAGAGCCGCCCTCAGGGATCATAATGAAATCCACATCGAGTCCTCTTTCGAGCACCTGGCTCACAAGATTTTTGCCCTCGACCGTAAAACGTCCCTCCGTGCTGCGTCCCTTGCGGGTACCGAGTTTCCTGACGAGTTTTACTCTGCTGTTATCTTCAGATGTTATTCTGATCAGCATGACGGATGTTTTAAAGCCTGCTTACTTGAGGAACTCAGGAATATCAAAATCGTCTGAAGCACTCTGAGGGCCCGGAGCGGATCCGTCAAAGAGTGTGTCGAGTTCTACCTCTACTGCATCGAGTCCGTCCACTGTGATCCTCTTTGCAGTTGCAAGAGTTTCTTTCTCAGGAGCGGCTGCAGGAGCGATGTTTATCCCTTCCATTCCTTCTGTTACTCTGCCGAAGTCTGTAGCGATGATAGTGACTGAGATCTTGTCTGTCATATCTTCGCTGATAGTTGCTCCGAAGATGATGTTAGCGTCAGCATCAGCCTCGCTCTGTACTCTGTCAGCAATAGTATTGATGTCGAGCATTCCCATGTCGTATCCGCCTGTTACATAAAGCAGGATGGACTTGGCTCCCGAGATGGATGTCTCGAGCAGCGGGCTGTTGATTGCATTGCGGATAGCCTCTTCGATGCGGTCCTCGCCTTCGCCTGTACCGACACCCATGTGAGCCACACCGCGGCCCTCCATGACTGTTCTGACGTCTGCGAAGTCGACGTTTACGAGACCGTACTCGGAGATGAGGTCGGAGATACCCTGAACGCCCTTTCTGAGTACGTCGTCTGCCATAGCGAATGCCTCGAGCATCGAAGTGTTCTTTTCGCTTGTGTCGATGAGCTTGTCGTTAGGGATGACTACGAGAGAGTCAACAAAGTTGCTCAGATACTGTATTCCCTTTGCGGCGCGGTTCCAGCGCTTCTTGCCCTCGAATGTGAAAGGCTTTGTGACAACGGCAACTGTCAGAGCTCCGCAGTCCATGGATGCTTTCGCGATGATAGGAGCAGCGCCTGTACCTGTGCCGCCGCCCATACCGGCAGTGATGAATACCATGTCGGCATCCTGGATGTTTGCGATGACCTCGTCGATAGTCTCCTCAGCAGCCTTCTGGCCTACCTCAGGATTAGCACCTGCGCCTCTGCCTCCGGTGATCTTCTCGCCGAGCTGTATTTTTACTTCCGCTTTACATCTCGCAAGCGCCTGTCTGTCTGTATTTACCCCAATAAAGGTCACTCCCTGGAGTCCGGCATCTACCATGCGGTTGATGGCGTTGCATCCGCCGCCTCCGACTCCGATGACCTTGATGATTGCGGCATTGTCCGGTTCAGATACAAAGTCCGAAACAAATTCCATAATGAAGTCCTCCTCAAATCAAATATACTTATAAATATATATGGTTATAGTAACATATTAAAAACCCCGATGCATTAGTTTTTTAGCAAAAACCACAACATTTGGGGTGTTTTTGCTTTACAAAACACAATTACTTGTAAACTACTTTTTTATTCGATGATCGGCTGGAAAGATGCGGAGCCGTCCTCTTCGAACGTTATAGTGCCCCTCTTGATACCGTCCGAGAACAGCTTTTCAAGGACAAGATGCAGCCTTCCGTTCTTTATGTTGGTCATCAGAGTGTCATAATCCGTTTTAACGATCATGGTCTCATAGATATACGCTTTTATCTTGCTCTCATCGCTCATGTCTATCCTTACGAAGTAAAGATCGGCATCCGACGTGCTGCGGATGAGCTTGATCGCTTTGTTGAAAAGCTTGTTGTTCTCTGTTCCGATCTTTTCGCCGAGCTTTATCTTGTTGACGATGAGTCCCTCGATCAGTGTCGTCTTAGGAGCGTTTCTGGTCTTCTTGAGGAGTATTCCCTCATCATCCATGACCAGGTAATCATCATCATACATGAACGCCATTTTCTCCGTCCTCTCCACGACCTTGATAACAAGAGTGGACGGCAGTTTGCGCGATACCGACGCGCTCTTTATATACGGATTCTGCTCGAGATACTCTATGGTCTCCTGTTTGTTAGCGTCATATATTATGTTGCGTCCCGGCATCGCATGGCTCATGTTGATTATCTCTTCTGCCGTGTAGTGTGAATTACCACGAACCTCTATGGAATCGACGGTGAAGAAGCCGGATAAAGAGAATATCAGACAGAATACGGCCACGATCAGGATCGTTGCCCCGACATAGAAGCTTGTCCTGAACTTCCTGTTCTTGTTTTCTTTATACTTGCGGCGGGCCTCCTGTTTGCGGGCCAGCTCTCCCATCTCAGGATGATCCACAGGCAGTCCGTATTTTGTCTTGCGCTCTTTGTTCTCCACCGCGGCCTGATAAGCCTTGAGCTCTTCGGCCAGCTCAGGTACCTCGTGAGGAAGCAGAGTGTACTCTATGGTGTCGACCGTCATCTGCCTCTCATCGGCGTCAGTTTCTTCAGGTTCTTCAGGGAGCCCGGTTTCTTCGGCATCACTAAAACCGGCGGACTCTTCACCGGTCGTATCACCGGTCTGCTGATCGCTCACTTCGCCGGCATCCGTACCTTCCAGTCCGTAGCTTACCTCTTCCGTTTCCGGATCCTCTTCTGTATTCAGCTGTATGGTCTTAGTTAGATCTTCCAATAATGTTACCTGAGAGTCTGTATCACCGTATCGTATATGATGTCAGTCGCCTGTACCGGTGCGACCGACAGGCTTGCTTTTTTCATCTGGGCGAGCAATTCTCTGTCCGAGTCGATCTTTCTTATTTCTTCCATCACTTTATCTACAGTGCCCTCTCCTTCGCGGACTATGACAGCCCCTCCGGCGTCGGCTACTGCTTTGGCATTGTAGTACTGATGATCCGCTGTCACGTTCGGCGACGGTACAAAGACTGCAGCCCTGCCTGCCATCGTCACTTCTGCCGTAGATAAAGCTCCGCTCCTGCTGATGGTGAGATCGCAGGCTGAAAGCTGGGCAGGCATATCGTTTATATACGCGCTTATCCTCACATTGGCGGGCGCAAAGCCCTCCGCTTCGAGCCTTTTATGTATATCGTCATAATAGTCTTTTCCGGTGCCCCAAATCACCGTATAACCGTCTTTGCCGGCAAACTCCCTTGCGACCGCCTCACCTATCTGATTGGTCGTCTCCGAACCGAGGCTCCCGCCGAACACCATTATGACAAGGTCATCTTCGGGTATTCCCAGAGCTTTTCTGTCTGCCTTCTGATCCCTTCCGGAAAAATCCGATCTCACGGGGTTACCGCTGTACACGATATTATCTTTATTCCTGAAATGCTCGCGTGCCGATTCAAAGCCAAGGAACACCCTGCGTGCCCTTGCGGCTGTCATCCTGTTGGATACACCCGGGAATCCGTTCTGTTCATGAAGATAGACCGGCACTTTGAGATCCAGTGCCGCGAGCACCACAGGCACGCTCACAAAGCTCCCAGTGCTTATCACCGCATCGGGTCTGAATCTTTTCATTATCTTTTTAGCCTGGCGGACGCCCCTCAGAGTCTTTCTTACAGTCGCGCCAAATCTGACAGGATTGCTCCTGTCGAGCCAGGTGGATTCAACTTCATGCAGCTCATAGCCATGAGCCGGTATTATCTGTCTCTCCAGCGGCTCTCCGCTGGCGATATATCTCACCTCGCCGGAAGGATCC
>JAFUGO010000097.1 GCA_017469325.1 Mogibacterium sp.
GTCATGGTGGTCGGCTTCGTCGGCGCCGGTATGATAAAGCTCGAGCGCTCGGTCGGAGTCCTGATGGGAGCCAAGATAGGAACGACCATCACCGGACAGCTGATCGCCTTCAACATATCAGAGATCGCGCCTATCATCGCATTTGCCGGCGTGGCGGTGATCATGATCTTTAAAAAGCCGTCCATTAAAAATGTAGGCAACATCATAGCCAGTCTCGGTATCCTGTTTATCGGGCTCGGGATGATGTCCTCGTCCATGAAGCCCCTGGCGGCGGAGACATGGTTTCAGGATATACTTGTGGGAGTATCGAACCCGATACTTGCGATGCTTGTCGGGATAGTATTTACGGTCATCATCCAGAGCGCATCGGCATCGGTCGGTGTTTTGCAGATGATGGCACTGAACTCTGTCATAGGCTTCCACCAGGCGTTTTATGTCATGCTTGGTATGAACATCGGCGCCAGTGTGGCCCCCGCGCTCGCTTCGATCGGCGGACGCAAGGATGCCAAGAGGGTAGCCCTTATAGTATGCCTGTTTGAGTCCATCGGCATGGTGCTTTTTATGGTGGTCACAAACATCTTTCCGCAGACGCTTGACTGGATGGCGGCGACCTCTGTCGACAATCCGTCCAGACAGATAGCAAACGCCAATACCATATTCAACGTCCTCACCGTGCTGATCCTGCTGCCGTGCTCCAAGTACCTCGTAAGGCTGTCGCAGTTCATCATCCGCGGCGAAGACGTGGAGGAGGAAGGCAACACCCTTCTTTTTATCGATACCAAGAACTACCAGACCGGTACGGTGCTGCTCGGGCAGATAGATTCAGAGGTCGGACGTATGCACCAGCTCGCCAGCACGAACCTTGAAGCGGCGACGAAGATCTTTTATGAGAAAGAGATCATATCCGAGGATGATTTCCGGAAAAATGAATCAAACCTCGACTACTTGAACAAAGAGATAACCAACGCGCTCACCAGGACAAATGCCCTGAACCTCTCCGCATCCGAGGCTAACCACGCCGGACACCTCTACCATATAGTAAACGACTTTGAGCGTATCGGAGACCACGCCGAGAACATGCTCGGATACGCCATGAATATGAAGAAAAACAAGCTTAAGTTCACGGGGAAAGCGCTGAGGGATCTCAAACAGCTCTCACTTGCGGTACACAGTATATTTGATCTGGCGTGCGAGTATTTCTATGCGCCCGACGCCGAGACCTATCAGGTGATAAATGACATGGAGGAAGACATCGATGATATGGTCGCAAAGATGCGAAACTCCAACATAAAGCGTATAAATAAATCCAAGTGCGGTGCGACCGAAGGACTTTTCTTCACAGAGATCCTTGTCGATCTCGAGAGGATAGGCGATCACTCGATGAACATCGCCAAATCGGTCAAGAAGTTCCCTGTTGTCAGGCGCGAGAAGAGCAGTGTGGAGATCGCTGAAGAAATCATGTAATTTTTTGCGTAAGGGGGTTAAGTTTTACGCTGATGCTCCGATATATATTTCGTAGTGGATAAGTATTCACGGATGCCACTCCCCGCATTCGGAGAGTTCGTGCCTGCGGCACTTTATCGCTGCTTCGCAGCACTCTCCTCATGTAGGGAAGTGACAGCTTTCAGCCTGATACATGAGCATATCGCCACCCGAATGCAAGCATTCAGTGTCAATCTGCTCATATATCATCCGTGAATAGTAACGTTTTGTAACATGTACCGAAGGTACGGAAAGGAAGGAACCTATGGCTGTAAATGGAATTGGAGGCGGACTTTCGGCTTATACACAGTATCAGAATATGGCTGCAACACAGAAAAAGCCTGAAGCTGCCAAGACGGAAGGGCAGACATCCTCGGATACGGGAGTGTCTGTAGAGTTTTCGGATGAGGCGATGGCAGCATCCCAGGCGGCAAAGGAAGCTGAAAGCACAGAGGCTGCGACAGATCCGAAGCAGGCAGACCGCGATGCTATCATCAAGAGCCTGAATGAGCATCTGGACGCCCACACTCAGATGATGCAGAATCTCGTAAACGAGCTTCTCGGCGGCAAGAACAAGACCCAGGGATGGTCGATGGCAGAGACCTATCGCAAGATGGCAGAGCTCGCAGATCCCGAGACCATCGAGAAGGCAAAGAAGGATATCGCTGAGGATGGCGAGTGGGGAGTAGAGAAGACCAGCGAGCGTATGTTTGAGATGGCAAAGGCGCTTTCAGGCGACGATCCGACCAAGGCTGATGAGATGATCGCTGCTGTGAAGAAGGGACTCAAGCAGGCTACGCAGGCTTGGGGCGAGGATCTTCCGGATATCTCGCAGAAGACCGTGGATGCCACCATCAAGAAGCTTGAAGAGTGGAGAGACGGACTCGGCAAGCAGACCGATGCAGCAAATCAGGCAGCACAGAACACTCAGAGCTACCTGACAGCGCAGGCACAGTCGGCGTACATAGCAGGAGTTGCATAGGTTACGATAAAAATGAGAGCCCGAAGGGCTCTCATTTTTTGATCTGTCTTTTTTACACGAGTGACTTAA
>JAFUGO010000098.1 GCA_017469325.1 Mogibacterium sp.
AGCCCGGCTGCTGCTTCGCATATCCTTACGATCTCCTCATATGTCAGGATCTGAGACATGGAGACCTTTTCACAGCCTTCGGGCATGCAATACTTACACCTCAGGTTGCAGCGGTCAGTGACGGACACACGCATATATTCGATTGTTCGTCCGAAACTGTCTTTCATGGTTTTTATACGATCTCAATGAGCACTTCAACTCTTCCGCCGCAGACCATTCCTTCATCCTCCGCAGCCTCGATGCTCATGTCTACTTCCACAACTTCCGGTTTGTGCTCTTCATCGAGCAGCATCCTTCTTCCCTTGGCGATCACGCTGCCTTCGATGCAGCCGCCTCCGATAGTACCCACGATACTTCCGTCGCGTCCGATGAGCATCTTGGTCCCCATTCCTCTCGGCGCCGAGCCCTGCCTGGAAATGATAGTGGCAAGAGCCATCTTCTCCCTTCCTTCGGAAAGAAGAGCCTTCATGATATCTTCCGGGAATCCGAAATTCTTCTTCTGATTCTTGACCTCTATGATCTCGGCCATCACGGAGACTGCGATCTCTTCAGGAGTCTCTGCCCCTATCTTCAGACCTATCGGCGTGTATACCGAATCAAGGATCTCTTTGGAAATGCCCTCGGCCTCGAGATCCTGCTTGACTATCAGGACCCTTCTTTTGCTGCCCATCATGCCTATATACGCGTGAGGCATCTGTGTTATGGCGCGCAGGCACTCCTTGTCATACCTGTGGCCTCTGGTTACGATAACAAAATATGTGTCATCATCGCTGTCAATGCTGTTGAGAGCCTCTCCGAACTCCTTGAATATGACCTCATCCGCGCCCTGCTCTATCGCATTGTTGGCAAACTGCAGCCTGTCATCGATAACAGTCACATGAAAGCCGATCATTTTGCCTATCGAGATGATCTGCATGGATACATGCCCGGCTCCGCAGACTACAAGCTTCTTGTCTTTGCCGAGCAGCTCCGAATAGACGCTTGCTCCATCCATGAGAGACATGCCGCTTTCTCTGACAGCGGCTGCATCTTCCGCATGAGCCTCAAAGAATCCCTGATCATCGCTCTTCCATATAACGTTTCCGCCGGATACAATCGCCTTCTCTCCGGCATTATCTCCGTCCGCGGCGGTCAGAAGCCATGTTTCAGCATTTATATTTGTACCGCTTATGACTTCGTAGAATTTCATACTGTTTACCTTCCTTTTCCGACGCCGCAGGCAGGGAAAGTGCATACATCGCAGTTGAGGCAGAGGCCTCCTTCTCCCAGCACATCGAAGTCGTTCTTCTTAAGGATCTCTCCGGTCATTATCCTAGGGAGCACCAGATCGAATATGGTCCTCTTTGCGTACATCACGCAGCCCGGAAGTCCCATGACCGGGATATTATCTTCGCCGTAATACGCGAGCAGGAACATTGCTCCCGGCAGGACCGGAGCTCCGTATGTGACCACTGAGCCGCATACATTGCGGATAGCAAGCGGTGTGCGGTCATCCGGATCGACACTCATGCCGCCGGTGCAGATTATCATGTCGCAGCCTTCATCAAGAAGGTCCCTTATGCACTTCTCTATGTTGCCGCTTCCGTCATCCGTGATCTTATGACCCGTGACTTCGCCTCCGAAATACTCCACCTTATCCTGAACGACAGGCGTGAAAGTGTCCTTTATACGTCCGTGGAAGACCTCGCTTCCGGTCGTAACGATCCCGACTTTGTGCTTTTTATACGGGACGACCTTCATGATCGGCTCATCACCGGCAAGGTCTTTCACCTGCTCCATCTTCTCTTTTTCTATGACCAGAGGGATTATTCTTGTGCCGGCGAGCTTGTCGCCCTTCTTTACCTCAAAATCCCCGTGACGCGAGGCTATCATCATCTGTCCGAAAGAATTGACCGCATTCAGTTTCTCTCTGTTTATCTTAAAGACTCCGTCGCATTCAGCTGACAGCTCTATCTTGCCTTCCTTGACGCCGCCCCTGCTCATGTTTTCACCTTTGCAGATCGCACAAAGGACCTCAGCTGCGTCGTTCTCGTGCATCATGGTCTCGTCGTTTTCCCAGACATAGATGTGCTCCTTGCCCACGGACAGAAGCACCGGTATATCCTCTTCGGTTATTATGTGGCCCTTGCGGAATACCGCATCCTTGGTCACGTCTTTTATTATCTGAGTTATGTCGTGGCAGAGCACCTGGCCCACGGCATCTTCTGTTTTGATGAGTTTCATTATATGTTTCCCTCTGCTTTATCTTCCTGTATTTCCGTTCCTGTTACCGGTCATTGTCTTCCCGGTCCGTCAGATGATACTCATGCATGAGCTCGCGGAATCTCGCATCTGCAGCATCGCTGATCTCTGACTGCATTGTCTCGTAGATCGCAAGGAGATCATGCCCTTTGTCCGTGACATATGCTGCCCCGCCGTTACGGCCACCGACACGGCGTTCCACTATCTTATAGCCGTACTTTTCTTCGCATCTCTTAAGAAGGCTCCAGCCCTTGCTGTAAGAAAATCCGCAGTTAGCGCAGGCCTCTCTCACGTTGCCGCAGCGGTCTACCTCTTTCAGGAGCTCCGCCGAGCCCGGGCCGAAGAAAGATGTCGTGCTTGCCAGAGACAGCTTGACCACCGGATGCATGATGCGTTCGTTGTGGATATCCATGAGTTTCTGATATGAGTCTCTGGTATCCGCTGCTCTTACCGTGCCCGCATCATCCACCGCAAGCCTTATAACGCTTCCGGCATCGAGCGATTCGAAGGCCCCTTTCATGCCGCGGCCGCCGTCATATGACAGCAATTCAGGCAGGGCTTCGCAGTCTATCAGCAATGGATGTCCGTCCCTTCCGCTGAACGACGGGATGATCATCTTAGCTCCGGGATTGGCATCCATCATCTGCATCATCGCCCTTACGGTCTTATCGCTGAAAAACGGTACACCGAACGGACAGAAGAAGACGCGTCCGCACTTTTCGGGCATATCCGCCAGAGCTTCAAATCCCATCTTCGCGGAATCGAACATCTGCGTCGATCCGTAATCGTTATTGCGTACGAAGCTTACATCGAAGCGTTTCAGTTCTTTTTCAAACTGACCGGCATTATAGCCTGTCACAACAACGATGTCTTTGACGCCTGCCCTGCGAAAATTCACTATGACACGTTCAGCGATATTCGCGGTATCTATGTCTACCAGCTGTCTTATCCTGGCCATTCGTTCGGATATCTTTGCCGCTACGATAACAGCACCTGTCCTCATGATCGCCTCCGATTATTTTTTCAGAACAAATCGCTCTTTTATTTATAAGCGGCCCTTTCGCGAGCCGCCTTTTTTACAAGTCAGATATACAGCCCTTATCTGTGATCAATTATACTCCTCCGTCCTGTACATTTAAAGTTCACACATCAGCCGGGCTGTACCACTTTTCTTTTCTCAATTCATCTCGCCCATTATCACACGGACGCAGTTCGCGATCTCAAAATCCTTTTTGCCCATGCCGTATCCTGTGGCCGATACCGTCATGACAGGCATGTCGCCGAAGTCCGTGGCAAAGTACTTGAGAAGAGCCGCACCTGTCGGCGTGCAGAGCTCGCTTTGTATGCCGTTCGAAAAAGCAGGCATACCCGTAAGAATATTTGCCGTAGCCGGAGCAGGTACAGGAAGTATGCCGTGCGCGCACTTCACGGTCCCGCTGCCTGTATTGACAGGCGAAACGGTCACCTTGCCCGGAGCTATCCTGTCCATAAGCATGCAGACGGCCGTCACATCGGCAACTGCGTCCCAGGTCCCTACCTCATGGAAGTGTATGTCCGATACAGGTTCTCCGTGGACTTTGCTCTCGGCCTCAGCGATGATGCCGTATACACTCATAACGTCCGCTCTTACTTTTTCACTAAGATCAAGATGCTCACACACGATGTGTTCTATGTCGTGCAGGCCGTTATGCGAATGGGTATGGTCATGGGTATGCTCATGACTATGCGTATGGTTGCGGTCGTGCATATGCTCGTCTTCTTCGACGCCGTTGACCTTTACGGAAACATGCAGGCCTGTAATGCCGCACTTTTCCGACTTATCTGCGGACACCGAAACGCCCGGTATACCGAGTCCGTTGAATTCTTCTATGAACGCGTTTCTTTCTTCTTCAGGCAGAAGATCCAGAAGCGCCGCTGTGAGCATGTCTCCCGCGGCTCCCATGCCGCAATCGATATATAAAACCTTCATATTCCGGACAGACCTTTACTTCTTTACTTCCATGTGATTGATCCGGCTTGCCATGTATCCGGCGCCGAATCCGTTATCTATATTGACGCACGCCACTCCGCTGGCGCATGAGTTGAGCATCGACAAAAGCGCCGACAGTCCTCCGAATGATGCTCCGTATCCGACACTGGTCGGGACCGCGATGACAGGACAGTCCGCAAGTCCGCCGACCACGCTTGCCAGAGCCCCTTCCATGCCCGCTACGGTGATTATCACCGATGCTTCCATGATGTATTCCTTATGAGCCAGAAGCCTGTGTATGCCCGCGACTCCGACATCGTAAAGCCTTACGACTTCGTTGCCGAGGGTCTCAGCTGTAAGGGCTGCCTCTTCAGCTACGGGTATATCGCTGGTGCCGCCTGTTGCGATCACTATCTTTCCGATACCGTCAGGCTTTGGCATCTCACCCGCGATCGCCAGCCTTGCCTCAGGATAGTAACGTATGTCCGCGTCTATGCCTGTGTCATTGACAAGAGCATCTGCTTTTGCCTGATCGATGCGGGTTATGAGGACAGGCGTCTGGTCGTTTTCTACCATGGTTCTGACTATGCCGTTTATCTGCTCAGGGCTCTTGCCCTCGCCGTAAATGACCTCTGCGGCGCCCTGCCTTACCTTGCGGTGAAAGTCGATCTTTGCGTAACCGATATCCCCGAAGGGTTCATCCTTTATCCTGAGCAGGGCCTCATCAGCCGTCATCTCGCCTTTTTCAACTGCCTCGAGTATCTTTCTTGTCTCGCTGTTCATGTGATCTATCCTTTATCTTCCTGATACGTATCCTTAAGAAACGTTATATTAATTAAATCCAAGATTTGGCGGTATGTCAACAAAGGTCAGCCGATTAATTGTCTCCTCCTCAGGGCTCTTTGTGGTAAAATCAACTTACCAACAGAATACAGACGCGGAGGTGAAATCATGAGCAGGATACTGATCAAAAATATCGATTGCGTTGTAACTTGTGACGATGCGGACCGCATGCTCAAAAATGCGTCCATAGTTATAGATAACGGCCTTATCAGACAGATCTCTGATTCAGAGATCGCGGAAGCAGGCTTTGACGAAGTTATTGACGGAAGCGGCATGTACTGCTATCCGGGCCTTATCAACACACACCATCATCTTTATCAGATCTTTTCGAGAAACATTCCGGATGTACAGAACATGGAGCTCTTCCCGTGGCTCAAGTATCTGTATGAGATATGGAAGAACCTGGATACAGACGTCATAAGAATGTCATCGCTTACCTCCATGGGTGAGCTTATGAAGTACGGCTGCACAACCTGCTTCGATCATCACTATGTCTTCCCTCACGGA
>JAFUGO010000099.1 GCA_017469325.1 Mogibacterium sp.
CGAGTGGCTCGGAAACCGCGCGCGAGAGATCTTAGGCTAAAACAGTACATTTGACAGGCCGGAACGGCCGATTTCGCAATATTTTTATAAAAAACGAAAGAAAGTGATAAAAAATGGCTGAGAATAATGTAAGAGTAATAGATGTAAATGTAGGCATCTTTGAAGAAAACGACCGCATCGCGGCAGAAGTCCGCGCGCAGAACAAGGCAAACGGAACTCTCCTTGTGAACGTAATGGCTTCGCCGGGCGCAGGCAAGACTACGACACTGCTCCGCACTATAGAGGCTCTGAAGGACGAGTACAGGATAGGCGTCATGGAGGCGGATATCGAGGCTGTCGTCGATGCAGAGAAGATGGCGGCTGCGGGAGTCCGCTCGATGCAGATCCATACAGGCGGTGAGTGCTGCATGGACGCTTCGATGACACAGGCTGCGATCAATGAATTCGACACGACGGACCTCGATCTCGTGTTCCTCGAGAATGTCGGCAACCTGGTTTGCACAGCTGAGCAGGATACGGGCGCGAACCTGAATATTGAGATCCTGTCGGTGCCTGAAGGCGACGACAAGCCGCTCAAGTACCCTCTGATGTTCACGGTGACTCAGGCGGTGCTCGTAAACAAGACGGATACGCGCAAGTTCTTCGCGTTTGACGACGATGCGTTCGTTGAGAGAGTCCACAACCTCAATCCGATGTCTGAGATATTCTTCGTTTCGGCGAAGACAGGCGACGGATTCGACGCGTGGATCAGCTGGCTGCGCAGGCAGATCGAGCTTCTGAAAGCAATGTAAAAGATCATCAGCAATATCTACCGGCGGGAGTCTGCCGCGGATGTTGCTGATTTTGTATTACCATACGGGACAAGGAGGCAGGACATGTATGATGCTGCGATAATCGGCACGGGCCCGGCGGGGCTTTCGGCCGCGCTGACACTTAAACTTCACAACAAGAATATAGTCTGGTTCGGCTCGGAGGCTCTGAGCGATAAGGTCAATAGATCCGAGAAGATCGCGAACTATCCGGGCGTTCCAATGACGGGCGGCGCAGAGCTTAATAAGAAGTTTTTCGACCAGGCCCGCGAGATGGGTCTCGAGATGACCGACAAGAGGGTCACCAATATTGCGGATATGGGCGACAGATTCATGGTGCTTGCAGACAACGATATGTATGAGGCCCGCACAGTGCTGCTGGCCACGGGCATCGCCGCGGCGAAGGGCATGGAGAACGAGGCCAGGCTCCTCGGGATGGGCGTCAGCTACTGCGCCACATGCGACGGCTTCTTATACAAGGGCAAGACCGTTGCCGTGGTATGCACGGATGAGCGCATGGCTCACGACATCAGTTATCTCGAAGAGATCTGCGGCAAGGTCTATATCTATACAAGCTTCGGCTACACGACGGATTCGGAGAACGCCGAGATCCTGAAGTCGCCGGTAAAGAAACTGGACGGCGGAATGAAGTGCGATTCCATCGAGCTGGTTGACGGAACGAAACTCGATGTAGACGGAGTCTTTATATTACGGCCTGCCATCGCGCCGACGAGTCTGTTCAGCGGGCTCGAGATGGACGGCGCGCACATAAAGGTGAGCCGCAGCCAGGAGACTAACTACAAGGGATGCTTTGCTGCGGGCGACTGCACGGGCAGGCCGTACCAGATCGCGAAGGCGGTCGGCGAAGGATGCGTCGCGGCTCACAGCATGCTGGAAGTCCTAAGCGCAAAGGCGTAACTGACACATTTAGCGAGAAGGCGTAAATAACGCCTCTGCTCGCTATTCTCCCTCGCCGGGATTGTCTGCTTCGTCGGCCTTGTCTCTTGGGGAACGGATCTGACGCTTCGCTTGCGATCTCGTTCCTAGCCAATCGTCTGCGGCCTTCTCGCGACATTCCTAGCGGCTCGTCCGCACGCTCGCTTCGGCGTTTTTACGCCTTTCGCTAGTATTTTGGAGTAAGAAGAATGAAAGAATTGAAAATCGAGAACCAGGCTATGATGTTTGCTTTTCTGAGCCGCGCCGCTATCGAGGCGAAGGGCGAGGAAGGCCGCGCTGCCATACAGGCCGGGATGGTGAGGTATGGCAGGGAGCGCGGAGCGCGAATGGCCCAAAGGGCCCGCGCGGCCGGCGATCCAGTGGATCTCTGGACCAATCAGGCATACGGCGAATGGAAGCCTGACTACGCAGGCCAGATGGAATTCGGAATGCTCCGTTCAGAGCCGACTTATCAGACATACATCGCAAAATGCGCATGGTGCGACGCGTGGAAGAAGAACGATATCCTCGAGTACGGTCGCGAGTACTGCGTGCACGTGGACGAGGCGGTGTATGAGGGCTTCGGCTGCGGAGCTGTCTGCACTCCGGTCTCGACATCAATGAGCTGGGGCGGAGACCGCTGCGACTTTGACTGGGGCAAGCCGCTCAGCGAAGAGGAGCTGAAGATGGTCTCCGACAAAAAGGCGGAGCTCGGAACGAGCGCCATGAGAGACTTCACGTTCCACACAGCTCATATCTATTGCTCAGTGGCTGATGAGCTCTGCAAGCACTTCCCTGAAGATTCCAAGGCCATGATCGACCGAGCGGTCGCCGACTACATAGAGCTCTTCGGACAGGAAGCATACGACTGCCTGCTGGAGTTCTCGCCCGACGAATTCTAGTCACGCAAAGACGGCAG
>JAFUGO010000100.1 GCA_017469325.1 Mogibacterium sp.
AAAGAAGCACCTCGTTACGCTTAACATCGAACACCACGCCATCCTTCATACAATGGCAAAGCTTGAGAAAGAGGGCTTTGAGGTAACATACCTCGCTCCTGAATCAAACGGAGTCGTTGATGTAAAGAAGGTAGAGGACGCGATCAGAGAGGACACCGCTCTTGTAAGCATCATGTTTGCAAACAACGAGATGGGAGCTCTTCAGCCTATCC
Organism: Mogibacterium sp.; assembly: GCA_017469325.1. The sequence goes on from JAFUGO010000100.1 coordinate 213, forward strand.
CTGAGATAGGAGCAATATGCAAGGAAAAGAAGGTACTCTTCCATACAGATGCCGTACAGGCTGCGGCTCATGTTCCTATCGACGTCCAGGCGATGAACATAGATATGCTGTCGATGTCAGGGCACAAGTTCCACGGACCTAAGGGCGTAGGCGTACTTTATGCAATAAACGGCATCAGACTCGTCAACGTCATCGAAGGCGGCGCACAGGAGAGAGGAAAGCGCGCAGGCACAGTGAACGTTCCGGCAATAGCATCCATGGCTGTAGCTCTCAAAGAGGGCTGCGACAACATGGAAGCCAACATGGGCAGTGTAAAAGCTCTGAGAGACAGACTCATCAAAGGTCTCAGCGACATCCCTTATTCACAGTTGAACGGCGACCCGGTAAAGAGACTTCCGGGCAACGTGAACTGGTCGTTCGAGGGAGTCGAGGGAGAGAGCCTGCTCCTGCATCTCGATATGTACGGTATCGAATTCTCGTCCGGAAGCGCATGCACGAGCGAATCCCTCGACCCGTCGCATGTACTGCTCGGAATGGGAGTGCCTATCGAAGCGGCGCACGGATCGCTCAGATTCAGCCTCGACATCAACAATGATGAGGAACAGATCGACTACACTATCGAGAAGGTACATCAGGTCATCGACCGTTACAGAAGCATGTCGCCATACTGGGAAGACCTTCTGACAGGCAAGAGAGACCACTGCGTGCCTGAACACTGGGAAGCATAAGCGTGATAGCTTTTAATATAAAGGAGAAAACAAAATGTCATTATATACAGATAAAGTAATGGATCACTTTGAGAATCCAAGGAACGTAGGAGTTATCGAAGACGCTGACGGTATCGGCGAAGTCGGAAACCCGGTATGCGGAGACATCATGAAGATGTATCTGAAGGTAGAGGACGATAAGATCGCAGACGTTAAGTTTAAGACGTTCGGCTGCGGAAGCGCTATCGCTACAAGCTCCATGGCAACAGAGCTCATCAAGGGCAAGTCTCTCGATGAAGCGCTCGAGCTCACAAACAGAGCCGTAGTTGACGCTCTTGACGGACTCCCTGCACGTAAGATCCACTGCTCGGTGCTCGCAGAAGACGCCATCAAGGCCGCTCTGGTCGATTATTACACAAAAAGCGGCAGAGAGATGCCGGAGAGCCTCGTAGGATTTGAGCCTCACGAAGACTGATAGCGCAAAGGCGCCATATCAGGCCGCATCTTAACACAAACGTTAAAGATTGACGTTTTAACGCAATGGCCCCATTGCACACGTCAATCTTTTTTTGAGAGAACAGACGGGGAGGCGGCATGGGACCGGCTTGCACAATGCCGCCTCCCGGGCCTATCGATAATGATGCGTCAATAAGTACATGAAAATTCATGAAATCTATAACTTTGAATTGTAAACTGTTGTATACTTGTATATGTATGAGCATGTCATCTTTCGGATGTATGTGCTGATCGATCACAACAAACGGAGATAGTAATTAATGGCTAATAAAAAAGTAATGAAGCTTGCTTCAAGAGGCAAAAGATTCGGAGCAGCATGTATCGACCTGATCGTGCCAGTGGTGGCTTATATAGTGTTCTTTTCTGTCATGGCCGCCAACGGTATCCGTTCAAATTATCCTTACGGATACGGATTCGGGAATGATTTCGGTTACGGATACGGCTACGGATATGACTACGGATTCAATGCAGGCAGCAGACTCAGCGGCGGTTCCGTTGCTGTTATCATGATCACATCTGTCCTGCTGATCACATACATCATCGTTCAATTCGTTTTCTATGCCAAGGGCAAGTCGATCGGCAAGGCCGCGCTCGGACTTCAGGTAGTATCGAGCATCAACGGCAAGCCTTTCGGTTTCTGGAAGATGATGCTCAGAGAGTGCATCGTGAAGGGCGCATGCGGATCCACTTTCTTCCTGGGATACATCTGGATCCTCATTGATGAAAAGAACCGCGGCTGGCACGACAAGATCCTCGATTCATACGTTGTGGATCTCAAGGAATCCGCAAAGATGAACAGAAAGAGGGCTGCATCTGCAGCTAAGAAAGCAGAGGAAGCACCGGAAGCTGTCAAAGTAGAAAAAGTCGCTGAAGAGCCTTCAGCCGAGACAGAAGATGTGAAGCCGATCGAACTTTCGGCCGTCAAAGCGGCAGCGGAGCCGGTCCCTGCAGCAATAGCGGAAGAGGTTCCGGAGACTGTACAGGATGCCGGCAAAGCACCTGAGGAGGCCCCGGAGAAAGCAGAAGAAGCTGCTCCTGAAACAGAGATGACAGTAGAGAACGAGATAGAGATCGAATCCATAGTGGTGGATGACGAAGTCTTCACTCCGGATGTTCACGAAGAAGCTCCTGCAGAAGAAGCAGCAGCTGAACCGGCACCTGCCGTGAGCATGGATATGAAGAAGGCCGAGCTCATCGAAGCGGCGCGCGAGGCCGGTGTAAGCGTCAGCAGCAAAGCGACAAAGGCAGATATTATAGAAGCTATAGAGAAGGCTTATTCTGAAAAAGAGTAGCAGGGCATCCAGAGATAAATTACCGGAGCGGAAAACGGAAAAATGAAGAAAACAGGAAGGATAGTCCAGAACGACAATCTCGTTCATGACATCCATAAGATGACATTTGACATGGGTGAGTGTGATTTCAGACTCCCCGGACAGTATGCGATGATAGAAGCCTGCGGAGTCAGAAGACCTTATCAGGTATGCGACTTCGACAGCAACAGATTTACGGTTGTATTCTCGGCAGATGATGCGGTAGGCGCAAAGCTTGCCACACTCAGACCGGGTGATGAAGTAACGGTAACGACCGGCCTCGGAAATGGTTTTGACATAGATTCCATGCCTGAAGAGGTCTGTCTTGTTGCGGATGATCTCGGTATCCCCGAGATGCTGGGACTCTCACGCGCGCTTCTCATGCGCGGGATCCGGTGCAGGCTCGTGCTCAGTTATCCGAGCAAGAGCGATATTTACATGCTTGAATCCTTCCGCAATCTGGTCAACGAGATCGAGGTGCTGACCCTTGACGGAAGCAACGGAAGGGAAGGCAAAGCGTCAGATGCGGTAAAACATGCCGGATATATATGTGCAGGCGGGTCCCTTGATATGTTAAAATCATTGGCGGACAAGTCCGGCGAGGGACAGTTCAGCCTCAGCAGCACCGTGCTGGCAAGGTCGGCCGATTACGATGACTGCTTCATAGAGACTACGGAAGGCAGGCTCAACTGCAGCGATGCCGGGCCGGTGTTCGACAAGAACATCATCAGATGGGATACACTCGTATAGTATAATAATAAAGTGAGGTCATTGCCGATGTATGCACTTACGGCAAAAGGAATGAAGTACATGGATGAATATGCCATCCAGGCAGGGCTGCCGGGAGTCGTTCTGATGGAGAACGCTGCCAGGGAGGTCGCTTTGGCTGTGGCAGAAAAGCTCCCTGACAGGTCATCAAAGATTCTGGTGCTCGCCGGTCACGGGAACAACGGCGGAGATGCCGTAGCTGCAGCAAGGTGGCTCGCTCAGCTTGGCTACCGCTCGGTTGAAGTGTACTTTACCGGAAAGATGGAAAAGGCCGGAAGCGAACTCAAGCGCCAGATGAGCATCCTCGTCAACTCTCACAGAGAGGTAAGGATCTCAGGCATGAGAGGCATCGAACGCAATGTCCTCAACGCCAGATATGACTGCATAATCGACGGAATGTACGGCATAGGACTTAACAAAGTCCTGAGCGATGACGACATCCGCCTGGTCAAATACATCAATTCAAAATCCGGATTACAGGTCGCCGTGGATGTACCTTCGGGACTGAACGCGACCAGCGGTCTCATAATGGGCGAGGCCATAAGAGCCGATCTGACGGTTACGTTCGGAAGTTATAAGACAGGCATGTTCTTCGGA
>JAFUGO010000101.1 GCA_017469325.1 Mogibacterium sp.
TCGCAATAAAGAATAAGGCTGAAGCCGAAGAGGCAAAGCGTCTGGAAGAAGAGCAGGCAAAGGCCATGAGAGAAGAACTCGAGAAGCTCAGAGCCGCTGCAGAAGAACCAACGGAGCGTGACGTGGTTACTTTTGAGGCAGACGATAAAAAACGCAAATAAAAACATCCGGAGAATCATTTATGAAGATAACAGTAAACGACTGCTTAAAACTCGATGCGTTCAGAAACAGCAGCGTGCTTGCGTGCAAAGATGAGTGCACAAGACGCGTAAGGTCTGTTTCGGTGCTTGACGAATCCGATCTTGACATGGGAGTCGAGCGCAACGGCAAAAAGGATCAGATGGTAATAACACACTTCTGGACCCGCAAGGATGACATCGACGCACAGATAAAAGCCGTCAGAGATCTGGGCAAAAAGAGCATAAGCGCTCTTGTTGTCTATCTCAATGAAAAAGGAGTGTCCGGTATATCCGGCAGGGTAGTAAAGGCTGCAGAGGAAGCGGGACTTCCGCTCATCACCATAGATGATGACGGGAGCATCACTTACAGCATGCTGATAGAGCAGGTGCTCGATAAGATACTCTACGGAGAGAACTACTCGGACAACATCCTCAACAACACGATGTATCATCTGCTGAGTTTTGAAAACCACAGCAATTTCCCGGAAGCGCTCAGAGAAGCCGCTCTCCACAACAATTACCAGATAGTCCTCATGACGGAGGAGTTCAACACCATCCTCACAGTCGAGACAAGGCATCTGGTAAAGATAGAGGATGCGGTCCAGGCTGCCCGCAAGCTTGATGCGTTCTCGATGAACGGATTCACCAGGGTGGACATCGATTCAGTCGTGACATACTGGGGATTCATCAACATCAAGGACAGCAAGTACATACTCGCTATCGTAGATAACGACGACGAGTATTCGGCTTCCGAGATGACAAAGCTGGCCAGATCCATAGAGATGGCCATAGGCATGTGGAAGTACACTCCTGACAGAGACTCGAGGGCTGAGTTCATCAAGTCGGCTGTACGCGGCGATATCTCATTCTGCCACTTGCTTATCGAGGAGGCGGGACTCCGCGGGATGCAGTTCACCAGCGCCTTTTATATAAGGAACGCAGGCGAGTACATCGACACTTTCTTCGATGTGATCACTGAGTATAAAAAGAAAGCCGGCTTCGGGCTGCTGACGACGACAGAGTCGAACGAGATCTACGGCATCGTTTATACCGACGGCGGACAGGACCGCGGCATAGAGGTCAAGAATGCCTGCCTCGAGATGTTCAATCAGATGAAGTCCGTGAAGAAGGACGAGAGAGTATTCCATGTCACGGGCATGGAGAGACTCGAGAGCTGCGTCGACGGATTCAAGATGATCAACAAGACGGCAAGATACATGGAGAAGGTGTTCCCGTACAAGAGGGTGTTCTCCAAGTATGAGATCTCGATGGTGAGCGACTGCGTATACATGCAGAGCAGCTCGCAGATGCAGCGCCGCATGTACCTCGATCTTCTCGAGCCGTTCGAGCGCGAGGTATCGCAGAACAAAGGCAGGATGCTGTTCGATACGCTTTCGACATTCTTGCTTGACGCGGGCATGAATTCGGGACGCACGGCTGAGTTCCTGGATATACATAACAATACGGTTCAGTACAGGCTCAAAAAGGCCAACGAGATACTGGGCGCCGAGATGACCGCAAACAGAGTCATCCCGGGCCTTACGATGGCGCTTGCACTGAAGAGACTGGAGGAAGAATAGAATGCTGCTTGCAATAGATGTCGGAAACACCAACCTGGTCGTCGGCATATTCAGCGGTGACAAGCTGGTAGAGAGCTGGAGACTCGCTACGGACAACAGACGATCCGCTGACGAATACGGTACAATGATAGAAGCCATGATGCTCCGCGAGGGAGTGAAGTCGGAAGACGTCGATGACATAATCATCAGTTCGGTCGTTCCGTCGCTGCTCTTCACACTTGAGCACATGTGCCTGAAGTTTTACAACAAGACCCCGATCGTTGTTGAGCAGGGCATCAAGACGGGGATCAAGATCAAATATGAGGACCCGAGACAGGTGGGATCCGACCGTATCGTCAATTCTGTTGCGGCCCATCAGAGATACGGCGGCAATCTCATAGTAGTCGACTTCGGTACAGCGACCACATTCTGCTGCGTATCCGAAGACGGCACCTTCCTCGGAGGAGCGATCGCTCCGGGCATGAGGACCCAGGCGTCCGCGCTGTTTGAGCATACCGCCAAGCTGCCTAACGTCGACCTGGAGATCCCGGGGAGCTTCATTGCAAAGAATACGAGCGAGGGCATGAGGTCCGGACTTGTATTCGGCCACATGGGCTTCACCGAGCATATGATCAAAGGAATGAAGAAAGAGATGTCCGAAGAGCTCGGCTGCGATCCCGACAGCATAAAGGTCATCGCCACAGGCGGAATGGCCACCATGGTCGAGAGCGGCGTCAGCTGCATCGATCACATCGACAGAAGACTTACGCTTGACGGACTCCAGATGCTGCACGAGAAAAACAAGGGCTTCAACAAGAAGAGGGTGCTGCAGGACTAGTCCGCGCATCACCGGGATGGCAAATGAAGATCGGAAACATAACATTGAAAAATCCCTGGGTGCTCGCTCCGATGGCAGGCTTCACCGACGCGGTGATGAGAAAGCTCTGTGAGGAGCAGGGAGCATCGCTCACCTACACCGAGATGGTCAGCGCCAAGGGGTTGTATTACGGGGGGAGCAAGACAGACACCCTCACATACATTCCGGAGGATGCCGGGCCGGCAGCAATACAGATATTCGGAAGCGAGCCTGAGATAATGGCTTTTGCGGCTAAGTATCTGGACGGACTCAGGAACGAGGTGCTCGATATAAACATGGGCTGCCCGGTCCCGAAGGTGGTCAGGAACGGCGACGGTTCCGCTCTGATGAAGGACCCGGACCTGGTGTATAAGATAGTAAAGGCAGTGACCGCGGTCACTGAAAAGCCCGTCACGGTAAAGATCCGCAAGGGATTTGAAGAGAACAACGCGAACGCGGTGGAGGTAGCGCTCGCCGCACAGGAGGGTGGCGCTTCGGCCGTATGCGTCCACGGACGCACGCGCAGCCAGTACTACAGCGGCAGCGTGGACCGCGGCATAATCAGAGATGTCAAGGACGCCCTGAGGGTCCCCGTCATAGCGAGTGGAGATGTCACAGACGCTGAATCGGGCATGAGCATGCTCGAAGAGACCTGCTGTGATATGGTCATGATAGGGCGCGGCGCCATCGGCAATCCGTGGGTGTTCAGAGAGCTCGATGCCGCGTGGAAGGGTGAAGACATACCCGCACGTCCGTCTGACGCCGAGAGATCGGCGATGATGATCAGGCACGCGGAGCTCCTATGTGAGCTTAAGGGCGAGACCACAGGGGTAAAGGAATTCAGAAAATACATAATGCGATACACAAAGGGTATGCGCGGAGCGTCGTCCGTCAGAAGGGCTGCGAATGACGCGCAGACTCTGGATGAAATGAAGGAAGTCATAACACTTGGCTTATAAAAAAGACACAGTGAAAAAGATAAAAAGGATCATGATGCCGGCTGTTATCATACTGGCGGCATTTATTATGGCCGGATGTTCCACATGGGACAGCTTTGAGCAGACATTCATCACCAAGCCGAAGGATGACACGACGCCTTCCATAACGATAGGCGTCATAGAACCGCAGACCGGAAGGTACGCATCGAAGGGCAGGGATGAGATCAAAGGGATAGAGCTCGCCAACAGCATTTACAACAATGTTGACGGCTACAACGTGAATCTCGTAAAGGTCGATACCCAGTCCACGGTAGCGGGTACTGAGACAGCCATACAGGCTCTCATAGAGATGTCTCCTGTAGCCATAATAGGTTCTGCCGGCGAAGCATCGTCGCTTACGATCAGCAACTACGTTACAAAGGCGGGCATACCGGCGATCACTCCCGCAGCGACAAATCCGCTGATCACCCAGGACAACGGATATTACTTCAGAGCGTGTCTCACCGATTCGCAGATGGGCGAGGGACTTGCAGAATATGCGGCAGAGGAGCTCGGCTCAAGAAAGATCGGAGTCATCAGTATAAAGAACGAGACCGGCACATCGGCGCTGCTCGAGGGCTTTGATGACAGGATCAAAGAGATAGCCGGCAAACGCAACAGGGCCGTAGTCGTCACAAAGGAGATATCCCCGAGCGAAGAAGAAATGAAACAGGCTCTCCGCGCGATCAGAAATGCCGGAGTGGATGTATGTTTCGTATCCATGGGAGCAGAAGAGATGGACACCTTCTTCACGAATGCCGAGAACATGGGGCTTGAAGGTATCACATATCTCGGAACAAGGAGTTGGGGAGATCCGTCGTTCATTTCCACAATGAAGAAGCACCGCGGCATCAAGGTAGTATTCCCTTACGAATCGGTGCTCACAAAGAACGACGACACATCTGATACATATACGGAAGAGGCCCAGCGTTTCCAGATAGAATACGCGAACAGATACGGAGCTGACGATACGCCGACCGACAGCGCGGCACTCGGATATGATTCATATCTGCTCCTCATAAACGCATTCCACAACGCGAAATCCACCGAAGGAAGCGCTATCAGATCCGCGATAATGGATTTTGACGGGCTCAAGTGCGCGACGGGACTGTTCACATTTGACAGCAACGGCAACGTAGTAAGATCCGTAACACTCTCTACCATCAAGGATGAGAAGCCTGTTACCGAATACATCACAAGGAATGAAGCCGAGGCCAGACGTCTTGAAGACATCGAGACAGTCGAAGAAGCGGCTGCGGCTCAGTCCGGCAATTAAGGAGAACCAGATGGGTTATCTTGAAAGACTGGAATCGTACAATGAAGATATGCTGAAGTCCCTGAGCGAGGCGATCGCAAAGCCGAGCGTCAAGGGCGACCCGGTAAAGACGAAGGACGGAGAGATCCTTCCGTTCGGAGCGGGCGTCCATGAGGCACTGACTTACATGCTCGCACTCGGCAAAGAGCTGGGCTTCGACACATATAATGACGAAAACTACGCTGGTCATATCGAGTGGAAGGCGAAGGACAATGCCGAAGGCTATTTCGGTATCGTCGGCCACATCGATGTGGTGCCTGTAGGGACGGGATGGAAGACGGATCCCTTTGTTATGACAGACAAGGGCGACGGATTCATATACGGAAGAGGCACATCCGATGATAAAGGTCCCGTCATCGCGAGCCTGTATGCTATGAAGGCGCTCAAAGACGAGGGCTTCGAACCGGCAATGAACATAAGGCTGGTCCTCGGTCTCGACGAGGAGACGGGCTCCATAAGCGCCGATCACTATACTGAAAACTGCGGTCAGCCTCTGATGGGATTCACTCCGGACGCAGACTTCCCGCTCGTAAACGGCGAGATGGGTATACTGGTGTTTGAGCTTGCCCAGAAGTTCACTTCAAAGCCGGGCAAGGATGAGATGAGGCTCACGAAGCTCGAAGGCGGCACAGCCCATAACGCAGTGCCGGCTCTTGCCAAGGCAGTCGTCACAGGCAACAAGGAGCACTACGAGCTCATCTCTGAGAGAGCCAAGCTCTACGCTGAAGAGACAGGCTCTAAGCTCAAGACGAAGAAGCAGGGCTCCTCACTGGTCATAGAGGCTGAGGGAGTCGCGGCTCACGGAGCGCATCCGGATCTCGGACTCAACGCAGTCAGCATAATGATGGATTTCCTCGGAAGGATCAGCTTCGCAAACGAAGAACTCAATGAATTCATCGCTTTCTACAACGAGCA
>JAFUGO010000102.1 GCA_017469325.1 Mogibacterium sp.
CTCTGCTCCTCATCGATGACCAGAAGCCCGAGATCCTTGAACTTCACATCGTCCGACAGCAGTCTGTGCGTGCCTATGATAAGGTCGACCTCACCGCTCTTTACTGCTTTGGCCGTCTTCTTCTGCGCCTGTGCGCTCCTGAACCTCGACAGCTCCTGTATCTCGAACGGGAAGTGTGCAAAACGCTCTTTCAGATTGTGATAGTGCTGATTGACGAGAAGTGTCGTAGGTGCGAGCAGAGCCGCCTGCTTTCCTTCTGAAACGCACTTGAAGATGGCTCTCGCTGCAACTTCTGTTTTGCCGTATCCGACATCTCCGCACAGGAGGCGGTCCATCGGAAGAGGCTTCTCCATGTCTTCCTTGATCTCCTCGACAGCGCGGAGCTGATCGTCGGTCTCCGTATACGGGAAGTACTCCTCGAACTCAGACTGCCATACGGTATCCTTTCCGAAAGCGTATCCGCCTGCCGCCTGCCTCTCTGCATACAGCCTGACGAGATCTTCGGCTATGGCCTCTATCGCTTTGCGTGCGCGTTCTCTCTGACGCTTCCAGCTGCCTCCCGAAAGACGGGACAGAGCCGGAGGATTGCCTGAGTTTCCTATATATTTCTGTATGATATCCAGCTGCTCGGTCGGTATGTACAGTACATCCGAGCCGGCGTAGCGGATAACAAGGTAGTCTCGCGTCTGTCCGTCGGCAGTCACCGGCTGGATGCCTTCGAATCTGCCTATGCCGTGGGCCTCGTGGACGATATAGTCGCCCTTGTGAAGGTCTGAGAACTCTATGCTGTCAGAAGACTTCTTCTTTTTCTTGGGTTTTCTTGCCTTGCGGTGGTTCTCAGGGTAGATGTCCGACTCTGTGATGAAGCAGACCTTGCTGTCATCCATTATGAAGCCGGAGCTGAGTGAACCGGTCCTGTATGTAACACCTGTCTCGACGTCTGCCACGGCAAGGTACTCTCTGATCCTCTCCGCCCTTTCATCGGTCGAGCTTACAATGGTGATGCTGTAGCCTGAAGATGACAGCTTGCCTGTCTCGGCTGCAAAGAGATCTATCTGCCCGTTGAAAGGCGCCATCTGCCGGCTCCGTACGTTGACGATCTCATCCATGCGCTCGATACCGCGGATCATCTCAGGGTATGGGGTGTAGACAGAGATGCGGGTGCTGCCGGCATTTGTGCCGCCGGCTTTGACTGTGCCGCCGGCAGGAGTCTGGCCACACGAATAAATCGCGCGCCACTCTTCCTTACTAACGGACTCAGGCAGCTCGTCTTCGAGTCTGGCCGGATCGGCGACAGCGACCTCCGCCCCTCCGGCAGCTGCATAATCCCACAGCCTTGCCTTGTCAGTATCGAAGTACTCTATGAAATCGGAATAGATCTGTACGTTCGCACCATGCTCAAAGAGATCAGTCACCCTGCCCTTGTGCATCTCAAGCGATTCGATCCTTCCGTCTTTTATTCCGTTATGGATATCCATGTCACCGGCGGCATCGCCTGCGTCCTGATCATCGAATACCGAACTCCTGGTATATTCAGACTTAGCCTTTCTGATGCGGCGGTCGTATTCCTTGCGGATGCGCTCAAGCGCATTCACTTTCTCTTCTTCTGAAGGGATAAACTCTGCCGCCGGTCCGATCACCGCATGAGGAACATTCTCAAGCGACCTCTGCGTATCAGGATCATAGGACCTGATCGAGTCTATCTCGTCATCGAAGAACTCGATCCTGAGAGGTTCGGAGAGAGCCGGCGGGAACACGTCAAGTATTCCTCCGCGTGATGTGAACTCCCCCGGTGACTCGGTCACAGGTGCAGAGGTGTAGCCGGCACTGACAAGCAGTTCTCTCAGCTCCGCCGGCTCTATTACATCTCCCATAGACAGCTCTATGACTGAAGAAGTATATCTGTCCGGGGCCGCCATAAGTCTGACAGCAGCGCTGACCGGTGCGATGACAAAAGTCCTGCGGGAACTGCCGGAAGCGGCTGAAGAATCCGTGCACAGTGCATTGATGCCCCTGATCCTCTGGACCTGGGATTCCCTGTTCCTGGCTTCATAGAGGATCTGGATATCGTCCTCTTCCGGCATGACGATTATCTCTGCTTCAGGCGCAAAGAAAGAGAGGTCTCCGGCCAGACGCTCTGCTGTGCGTCCGGAAGAGACCACCGCCAGTACCTTATCTTCAGTTTCCTGAGCGATCATCCATGCAGTACGGCTGCCGCTCGTCCCTGTGTAGTTTTTGATCATGCAGGTCTATCCTGTAATTATTCCGTTTCGGTCGCAGCAGCGGGCTCAGCGTTTTCGGCGTCAGATGCCTGAGCCTTCTCGGCTGCGCGCTGTGCTTTCTCTGCTGCTTTCTTCGCTTCGTATTCTGCCTTACGGGCGGCCTTTTCGGCAGCCTTTCTGGCTTTCTTCTCCTCGTCTTCAGGGTTGAAGTTGTGGGTGCTCATGGCTTTCTCGATGCCGGTGCGGATGATGTCCTCAGCGGCGCGCGCTGCGGCCTCCGCAGCCTTGTCGAGCGCTGCCTGCTCATCCTTAGGCACCTTGCCGATGACGCGGTCGACAAGATCCTCTCCTGAGGATGCGCCGCCCACGCCTATCCTGATGCGCGGGAAATCCGTTACTCCGAGCTGCTGCACAACGGACTTCATCCCGTTGTGCGTACCTGCCCCGCCCGACTTCCTGATCCTGATAGCCGACAGCGGCAGGTCAATGTCATCGTATATCACGATGACATTGCAGCTCGGCACATTATAATACATCGCTGCCTCCCGCACCGCGATACCGCTTCTGTTCATATATGTCTGCGGCTTTACCAGAATGACCTTATATCCGGCGATCCTTCCCTGCCCGATAAGAGCATGGAATTTTGCCCTCCTTATATCTATCCCGGCATCCGCAGCCAGCACATCAATGGCCCTGAAGCCCATGTTGTGCCTTGTCTTCTCGTATTCACTTCCCGGATTGCCGAGCCCGACGATCACGAACGTGTCCTCGTCATATCCGGATCCGCTTTTCTTCTTAAAAAATATTCCCATATGATTTCCGTATATACCCGGTACTGTCTTCTGACGGACCGGCCTGTGACAGCTGTCAGTCTTTTCTTATCCGCGTAATTGTACTAAATCGCTGGCGCGATAGCCAGCATACGTAGTCGCATTTCCGGACGCTATTCCTTTGGCAAATGAAAAAGGAGTAGCGTTCTTTTCTTTTGTTGTGTATTGTTGAATCTGCGACAACCCATCAATACTCACAG
>JAFUGO010000103.1 GCA_017469325.1 Mogibacterium sp.
CTCACGAGAAGCCGCTCAACACTTATACTGCAGTACAGAAAGCTATCACAACTTACTGCAGGGAGCTTGGCATCGAGGAGAAGAGTATTCACAAAGCAAGAAAGACCATGATCTCCAAAATGATTGATGGCGGGCTAAACCTTAATACCTCAAGACAGATCGCCGGCCATATGGATGAAAAAACCACTTTGAATAATTACTATTTCGACAGAAGTGATGAGGTTGAGAAATACAATAATTTTGTAAAAGCCTTAGCTTGATCACAATAATCATCGCAGGTGTATCCAGAAACGGATCAAGTGTATCCAGCCTCTGTATACATCTGCATCACAACAATTCTTATTCATCAAATCTCTTAAACACATTCATTTAAACGCTTACAAAGCAAAAGAGCCGCTCTTCCGAACGACTCTGTATGGCGGAGAGAGAGGGATTTGAACCCTCGCGCCGGTACTACCGACCTACTGGTATTCGAAGCCAGACCCTTCAGCCACTTGGGTATCTCTCCACAGCGCTCTAAATTGTAACACACTAATCAGCGTGAGACAAGAGCACTTTTTTCTTGTTTTTCTCGAGGATGAAACCGAGCAGCAATATGAGTACGAGAGCGATCAGCAGTGCGAGCGATTTGCGATTTGAAATGTAAAGAGCAGACGGGAACCAGCCCTTCTCTATGTCTTCACCGACATAGAGCCTGCCTTTACCGACTTCCTGATCGTTGGCGTAAATATAGTATTTGCCGGCCGTGTCACCTTTTTTCAAAGGTGCTTTAAGCTTGTCGACCTCTGTTTTGATCCTGATACCGCTTGCTTTGCCGTTTGCCGGGTACGCGTATCTGAGTCCTTTTATATCGAGCGGGACTTTTACCTTTGATCCGCCTTTGACCCATGCCTCGCAGACAGCCTTGTTGCTGTCCGTAACGACGAATCCCGGGGTCACATCATGAGCAAATTCCACGATCTTTCTCGGATCCTGCTCCCTGCCCTTTTTGGTATCTCCGAGGAGCACTATGACAGCATTGATCCCTTCATCGGCGAATTCCAGAGCTATCGTACACTGGGTCTCGGACCAGCTGCCGGTCTTGCCTCCCGTAAGGACCTTATAATTGTCCATGGTCTTCAGGAAGCCGTTCTCGATCTTCAGAGGATCCGACATGTTGGAAGCCGGGACCGTATATTTCTTTGTCATCGATATCTCTCTGAGCTTATCGTTGGCAAGACAGTTCTTTGTGATTATCGCCATGTCACGCGCCGTGGTATAGTGGTTTTTATGCTCCCATCCGTTGGCGTTCACGAAATGGGTGTTCTTGCAGCCCCACTCCTCAACAGTCTTATTCATAAGAGCAATAAACTCTTTCTCGCTTCCCGATACCGCCTCGCCGAGAGCCGTGGCTCCGTCATTAGCCGACATCAGCATCGATGCATATATAAGATCGATGGCCTTCAGCTTCTCACCTGGTTCGAGTTCGAGCTCCATACCGTCTTCGAGTTCCTTTGTGGCATTTTTTGATGCCGTAACGACCTGCTCCGGATCGAGGTTCTCAAGAGCAAGATAGCATGTGAGAAGCTTGGTTATGCTGTAAGGCGGCATCTTCTCGTCGGCATTTTTCTCATATACGGCTTTGTCGAGATCGATCGAATACAATATTGCGGAAGATGCCTTGAGAGCCGGCGCCTCCGCGTTTGGATCGCCGCATGGTTTTATGATCCCGCGGTCGATCGAATCGCCTGTTCCGAGTGCCGCCGGTAAAGCGGAGCTCAGAACTGTAAGCACAAGAATAAGCAGCGCCAGTGCACGGGCTGCTTTCCGGTAGTTTATTCTCAGTTTCTTCTTCTTTTTAGTATTGCTTTGTCCGGTCAAATCTCTATCACCCTTATAGCTTCAGGCACTATGTCTATCCTTATCGCGCCTGTTTCAAAGATCTCGCCGTCTCCCACGAATTTCATCTTCGCGCCGAGCATCGGCTCTATTATTATGTTCTTTGCCTGCTTGTACGAGGCAATATCCTCCAGACCTTTGATGCTGAATATCTTTCCCTTCTGGTATTTCGGGAAGAGCTGAACGAACTTGCGTCGTGTCATGTCCTTGATAACAAGAAGCTCTATAAGGCCGTCAGACAGATCTGCATTCGGGCAGCTCTGCACACCGCCTCCGCAGAATCCTCCGTTTGCAGCAGTCGCAAGAAGCAGCTTTCCGGTATGGAAGTCTTTGCCGTCCGCGGTTATCCTGAGGGTCTGTCCTTTTTTCTTTGCCAGATTCGTGGCAACCGCAAGCAGGTATGATCCCGTTCCGGATACTCCGGGCAGCCTCTTGAGGTCGTGCGCCAGTATCGCGGTATTGCCGTCGAAGCCTATATTGATGCCGTTGGATATCATGCGGGACTTCTCCTGCCCGCTCTCGATCCAGGACACCTTTATCAGGTCTATCTTGTGTATGCTGCTTCCGATATGCCTTTCAAGGTCGGTGTAGTCCCTGCTGTTGTTGTTCTTCTTTCCGAGCTCTCTTACAAAATCGTTGCCGCTGCCTACAGGCACCACCCCGAGTATCGCGTTGTCATGCCCGTATATGCCGTTGACGACCTCCTGTACAGTGCCGTCGCCTCCGCATGCGAATATGACTATTTCACCTTCTGTTTCAGCAGCAAGTCTGTCCGCTATAACGGTCGCATCACGCTCACCGCGCGTATTGTAGACCTTTATATCCTTTTCCGGACTGCTTTTGATCAGTCTGTCTATGTCTGCCAGAAGGCTTTCCTGTTTGCCCTGGCCGGAGGCCGGGTTTACTATGAACGCGTATTTCATAAAAAGAGCTCCCCTCTTTAATGATTTTCTTCGCTGCTGTATATGCATTTTGGCACGCCGCCGAGGTAGTCGAAAGAAGTAAGTATGTATTCAACGCCCCGGAAGCATCCTTTTATGCCTGTATTGAACGCCGGCATCCCGTGGAGATGACCGTATATGCACTTCCATACGCCGTACTCTTCAAGGAGCTTTGTGAATTCCGTCGGTTTTCCCGAGGGAGTGGCCGGCGGATAATGAAGGCATGCTATTATGCGTGAATCCGGAGCTTCTTTTACCGCAGCATCGAGCCCCATCTTCATTCTACCGAGCTCTCGCGCGTATATCTTTTCATCGTGCTCCGTGTATTCATCAGAGCCCGGATACGGCCAGCCTCTTGACGCTGCGACGACTATCCCTTCGCTGTCGATCCTGTAGCAGCTGTTCTGCAAAAAGATTATATCATCATACAGTGAATTCAGATACGTGATCCTTGACCACCACAGGTCGTGATTGCCCTTTGATATGATCTTCATTCCCGGCAGTGAATGCAGCCAGTCGAAATCGTCTATCGCTTCTTCAATGCGAAGAGCCCACGATATATCTCCCGGGATCAGCACTATATCCTCATCGGATACAAGCTTCTCCCAGTTCTCTTTGAGCCTTTCGGTGTGGTTCTCCCAGCCCGGGCCGAACTTATCCATCGGCTTGTCTATATTCTCATTGAATCCGAGATGCGGATCTCCTATCGCAAAGATCTTCACTCAATCCTCCGGTCTATATTCCTGCGATCTGTCTTATTACGTAACCTGCAAGCGTGAGGCCGGCAGACCCCGGTACATAGCTCAGCGATCCGAGATCACCGTCACGCGGGACCGGTTTTTCTTCGGAATACACGACCGGCAGGTCCTTCACTCCGGCATTCTTCAGACGCTTGCGCATCACCTTTGCCAGCGGGCATACGGAAGTATCGTTTATATCTGCGACCTTGAAGTCCGTCCAAAACTTTCCGGCGGCTCCCATGGCGGATATTATATTGACGTTCTGCGCCTTTGCCCTGCATATAAGAGCTGTCTTGGCATTCACATCATCTATCGCGTCGACTATCCAGTCAAAAGCCGTAAGATCGAGCTCATCGCCCTCCCTGTAAAACCTCGCCAGCGCTGTGACTTCGGTATCCGGGGATATGTCGCGTATCCTCTCCGCCATTACCTCCGCCTTGTTTCTGCCGAGTGTAGAAGTGAGCGCGACCAGCTGTCTGTTCAGATTGCTGGGCTGCACTGTATCGCCGTCGATAAGCGTGATGCTGCCGGCTCCCGCCCTGGCTATTGCCTCGGCGGCGAAGGAGCCGACTCCTCCGACTCCCACTATAAGGACCTTTGCAGCTATTATGCGCTCAAGCCCTTCTTCTCCGGTCATTTTAACTGTTCGTGCGTATCTCTCGTCCATTTATTCCTCTCCGGGATCTCTTCTTATGCTGTCAAGCACTCTGAAGATGTCTCCCCTTGCAAAGCCTTTTCCCTCAAGCTTTCGTGCTATCTTTGCCGCGAGCCTGTCATCGAGCTCTTTCTTCACGGGAGGTTCCCCGTAGATATCCGACGGGACATATACCTCTTTGCGGGCGATCGCAAGGGCGTCTTCATACTCGTCCACTTTCTGCTCGAAAAGAAAGTCCTCCTTCGCGTTGCGGGCCGTCTCTTTGTCTATGCCCTTCTCGAGCAGCTCGCGTTCTGCCCTCAGCACGCCGCGCTTCTTTCCGCGGTTGTATTCATAATACCTGACCGCAAACAGATAATCATCGATGTATCTCAGACCGATGAGGTCGTTTACGGTCTCTGTTATCTCGTCTTCGGAGTAGCCCTTCTCCCTCAGGTGCCTTCGCACTTCCTCCGAGGTGCGCATCCGGCTCGCGAGATATGAATAGGCTGTCTCCGCCGCTGTCTTTTTATTCTTCTCTTCACTCATAATCTTATGAATCCGGGCTCCTGCATACCGCCCTTTATGCATACCGCTGAATAAAGGTCAGGAAGATCCGGGAACCATATGTCTTCGATCCTGTATACACTATCGTTTATTATAACACGGTCCGGCATGACTGATGGAATATCAGATTCATATACGGACCCGCCTGTCGCCTTGACAAGCGCCTCTCTCCGGCACCAGATCCTGAAGAATTCTGCCTGTGCAGAGCCGGCTTCTTTACCGGAAGAAGTCTCTATAACAGCCGCATCCCCGGGAGCGAATATCCTGTTTGCTATCGCCTTGGCATCACATTTTTTCGCAAGCTGTATGTCGAGCCCGCATTCGGAGCCGGATATAAGCACAGCCCATATTTTTCCCGTATGCGAAACGGAGAAATGCCGGAAGCCTACTATGTATGGTTTCCCCATTTCTCCTTCTCTGACCGCGGAGACAAGCTCATGCGCCTTCTCCGCGTCCCCCGTATATGCGGCTATGGACCGCTCGAGCAGTGCCCTGCTTTCACTGCGTCCGCCCGCAAAACCATCTGTGTAATAAATCGTCAATCTCCGAGTTCTTTGAGCGCAGCCTCGAGCGCCTCTTCTCCTTCCGCTTCTATGTCAGGCA
>JAFUGO010000104.1 GCA_017469325.1 Mogibacterium sp.
CAGAAAGGATCGACCAGCGTGCGGCCGGGCTTCCAGGGCGATAACATGATCAGCCCTGCGGCGAGGTTTTCCGCGATCGGAGCCTTGACGGTCGCCTGGCGGTAGCCGCGCTTGTGAAGGGATTCGCCGCTCGAATCGATGGCGACTGTCACTTCATCCTTCTTGATAAACACGCGGACAGGATAGGAGGCACCGTCCTCCGGGAACTGGGGCCTGTGATAATGCATGGCCATTCTGTCAACCATTGCTTTTTTCATCACGGACTGGATATCGGACGGAGAGAAGACCTTACTCTTTACGCTCGCGGCCTTGGTAACCCAGAACTTTGCGTTCTCGGGCAGATACTCCTCCCACGCGAGAGCACGGGTGCCCTGATAAAGATCTTCGAAAGACTCTGCGTGGAAGCTTCCGACCTTCAAAAGGATACGTTCCGCGGTGCGCAGCAGGATATTCGAGCGGACGATCGCCTCTTCGTCACCGGAAAAAGTGACACGGCCGTCATCCACCTCGGTAATATCGTAACCGATATCGTAGATCTCATTCTTTACAACGCTCTCCATACCAAAGTGGCACGGGGCGATCAGTTCAAAACTTCTCATATATGTTCTTTCTTTAGAATATTATGTTTGAGGCAGGGTTAAGTCATGGGCACTGAGGCAGGGGGACGCATCCTGTGGCTCACTTCTTAATATAGAAAACGGCATGGAGCCGAAACTCCATGCCGTATACTATACAATACTCTATAAGCTTTTTTCAATTCTAATTATGAGCTGAAGAGCAAAACGATCGATCGCCGATCAGAGAGATCAGAGTGTCGGTGGATTAGACGATACCCTGAGCCTCCATAGCGTTGACGACCTTAAGGAAGCCGGCGATGTTTGCACCTGCAACATAGTTGCCTTCCATGCCGTACTTCTTGGCTGCCTCGGAGATGTTCTTGTAGATGTTCTCCATAATGCCCTGCAGCTTGGAGTCGACCTCTTCGAATGTCCAGGACAGACGCTCGGAGTTCTGGCTCATCTCAAGAGCGGAGGTTGCGACACCGCCTGCGTTGGAAGCCTTGCCGCAGATGAACAGAACGCCGTTCTCCTGCAGATACTGGGTTGCTTCCAGAGTTGTAGGCATATTAGCGCCCTCGCAGACTGCCATAACGCCGTTAGCGACGAGTGCCTTCGCGTCGTCAAGACCCAGCTCATTCTGTGTTGCGCAGGGAAGAGCGACATCGCACTTGACAGTCCATACGCCCTTGCCCTCGTGGTACTCAGCGCTCGGTCTAGCAGCCTTGTACTCAGTCAGTCTTGCGCGCTTGACTTCCTTGACTTCCTTAAGAAGAGCGACATCGATGCCGTCCGGATCATAGATCCAGCCGTTGGAATCGGAGCAGGTCACGACCTTGGCGCCGAGCTGCTGAGCCTTCTGGATCGCATAGGTAGCAACGTTGCCTGCGCCGGAGACGACGACGGTCTTGCCCTCAAGGCTAGTGCCGTGGTCCTTCAGCAGTGCGTTTGTGATGTACAGCAGGCCATAGCCGGTAGCCTCGGTTCTGGCAAGGGAACCGCCGTATGTGAGGCCCTTACCTGTCAGAACGCCCTCATAGAGGCCTGTGATCTTCTTATACTGGCCATAGAGGAAACCAATCTCACGGCCGCCTACGCCGATATCGCCGGCCGGGACATCCTCGTCCTTGCCGATGTATTTGTAGAGCTCAGTCACGAATGCCTGGCAGAATGCCATGACTTCACGATCGGATTTGCCCTTGGGATCAAAATCGGAGCCGCCCTTGCCGCCGCCGATCGGAAGACCGGTCAGGGAATTCTTAAAGACCTGCTCGAAGCCAAGGAACTTGATGATGGAAAGGTTTACGGAAGGGTGGAAACGAAGGCCGCCCTTGTAAGGTCCGATCGCGCTGTTGAACTGGATACGATATGCGTTGTTGACCTGCACCTGGCCCTTGTCATCGACCCACGGAACTCTGAAGAGGATCTGACGCTCGGGAGTTGTCAGGCGCTCCAGGAGAGCTTCCTTTCTGTATTTCTCCTCATCGGCCTCGATCACGACACGCAGGGACTCCAGAACTTCTTTGACTGCCTGAAGGAACTCGGGCTGATCTGCGTTCTGCTTCTGTACTCTGGCCAGTACTTCATCAACGTATGACATGGTTTTCTGCCTCCTTATTTGTGATACTTATGTAGATTTCTGTAAGTGCTGGATGCCTGCCTGCGATTACTATGCAAAGGAGTCCGTGCAATTACAGGGGTTACCATAGCTTTCTGGTATTATAATCGGATAGAAGATTGTATACAAGTATTTTTTTATACAAATAACTTTCATAAAATAGCTTTCTACCATACAAAACCCGTATGGTATAAGTAAAATGGGACAAAGGTGACAGACCCCGTGTCCCGCTTTGCTTCTATGACAAAGTTATGGGAGAAAGTGACATGGGACAAAGTGACAGACCCCGTGTCCCACTATGAAAAATGGGACAAAGGGGTCTGTCCCCTTGTCCCAGTGTTACGTTATTACAGGAGCTGTACGCCGTATTCTTCACAGGCTCTGGACATTTCTTCCGGCCAAAGGGAAGACTGGACCTCTCCGATGTGGGCTTTGCGCAGGAAGAACATACAGATTCTCGACTGTCCGATACCTCCGCCGATCGTGTAAGGCAGTTCTTTGTTCAAAATAGCCTTCTGGAAAGGCAGTTCCGCGCGGTCCTCGCACCCAGCCTTTTTAAGCTGCTC
>JAFUGO010000105.1 GCA_017469325.1 Mogibacterium sp.
CCTCGTTGGTGATGCGGCCGACTTCCATAAAGCCGTACAGAGCCTCCTCAATGAGGTCCGCCCTTTTGCTGCGACTGTCTTCAGCCAGGATCGCGTATCTCTCTTCGTTTGACAGCTCCATCCACGGAGACATCACGCATGCGGCTCTCTCAAGCGAGTCTATCTGTCTGAGCCAGAACTCGGCAGAATCCGCCCACTCGAATCCGGACACGAATTTGCGCATCTCAGCCAGCATGCCGTCGAGCTTTTCCTTCTCGACAGCCGCGCTCATATCATCTATATCGTTTCTGCGTGACATGCTGAGCCTGATGGACTCATCGTAACCTATC
The DNA here is from genome assembly GCA_017469325.1 of Mogibacterium sp. Next base: position 330 of record JAFUGO010000105.1, read on the forward strand.
TCTATGTTTTCCACATCGACCCTGTAGCCGGTGTGCACCACAACATAACCCTGATGGTTTATCTCTGTTATCTCTCCGGAAATGCCTATAGGATAAAAGCTTTCCGAGGTGAGATCCTTGTAGCTCTCGTTGTCCTTCGCTACTATAAGAACGACTCTCTCGCCCACGGCGAGCGCCTTGTCGCCGGCGTTCCTGCGCACCTGCCCGGTATTGAAATAGATGTTGGCATTAGGCGCCAGGATCATATTATACACAGGTACTACTATCATTTTTCCCCTTTCCGGTTTTCCCAAAATCCTTGTTTTGCGTAAAAAAGGTTATAAAAATGGCGCATCACAGATACGTTAGCAGTTTTCTGCGATGCGCCCTGTCTGTTTTTCAGCTAGAATCTGAGTTTGCTGAATCTGTTCTTCTTCGGGTAAGCGTCGTCTCCGATCTTCTGTGCCATCTCTTCGATGGCTTTTTTCTCTTTACGGCTCAGCTTCGTAGGGACTTCAACTATTACCTTTACATACAGGTCGCCTTTGCGCCCCGTCCTTACGTCAGGCACGCCCTTGCCCTTCAGTCTGAAGGAAGACCCTGTCTGTGTGCCCGGCGTGATCGTATAGCTGTAGTTTTCACCGAATCCCGGCACCTGCACCTTTGCTCCGAGAGCTGCCTGATCGAAAGTGATAGGCAGTTCCAGATAGAGGTCATTGCCTCTTCTCTTATAAGTGCTGTGCGGTCTTACGTTTACTACGATGTAGAGATCGCCGTCAGGTCCGCCGTTGACTCCCGGCTCGCCCTGTCCTCTTACCGTGACGATGCTGTCAGTATCTACTCCGGCAGGTATATCCACCTTGATCTTGACCGTCTTGCGGTTGACTCCGCTGCCTCCGCAGTCGGTGCAAGGAGTCTCGATCATCTGACCGGTTCCTCCGCACTTAGGACATGTGGTGACATTCTGGAATCTTCCGAACGGAGTATTGCTCACCTGGGATATCTGGCCCGAGCCTCCGCACTGATCGCATGTCTTCTTTGAAGTGCCCGGCTTGCATCCGCTTCCGCCGCAGGTCTTGCACTTTACATTCTTGCTGATCTCTATCTGTTTGCTGCATCCGAAGAGAGCATCAGTAAAATCGATAGTGACTGTCTTCTGCAGGTCTCTGCCCTTCTGAGGGCCGCCCCTTCTTGACGATCTTCTGCCGCCCATTCCTCCGAACATATCGAATATGTCGTCGAAATTCATGCTGCCGCCGCCGAAGCCGCCGCCGAAGTTTCCGAACCCGCCGAATCCGCCGAATCCGCCCTGACCCGCACCGAAGTTAGGATCTACTCCCGCAAATCCGAATCTGTCATATTTGTCCTTTTTATCGGGATCTGAAAGCACTTCATATGCTTCATTGGCTTCCTTGAACTTGTCTTCGGCTGCCTTATCACCCGGATTTTTGTCCGGGTGATACTTCATAGCCAGTTTATGATAAGCCTTCTTTATCTCTGAAGCGGAAGCGCTTCTGTCGACCCCGAGGACCTCATAATAGTCTCTCTTGTCTGCCATTCTGAATGCTTACCTTTCAAGTTAGTCTTCATCCACTACTTCGTAGTCGGCATCGACAGTACCGTCATTTGCAGGACCTGCATTGCCGCCCATGTTGCCAGGGTTGAATCCGCCCATGTTAGGATTGAATCCTGCTCCGCCCATGTTGTTAGGATCGAAGCCCTGAGCGCCTGCTCCTGCAGCACCCTGTGCAGCCTGAGCCTCCTGATAGATCCTTGTTGAGATCGGATAGAACGCGTTTGTGAGCGCTTCCATCTTTGTCTTCATGTCTTCTACGTTGCCGGCGTCGATCGCGCTCTGCAGATCGTTCTTAGCTGCCTCTACGGCTGCCTTCTCGCTGTCTGTGACCTTGTCGCCGAGTTCCTTGAGCTGCTTGTCGATCTCGAAGATCATGCCCTCGGACTGGTTCTTTGTCTCGACTGCTTCCTTCTGCTTCTTGTCTTCCTCTGCGAACTGCTCAGCCTCTTTGATCTTTGCGTTGATCTCATCGTCTGAAAGCTGTGTCGAAGAAGTGATCGTGATCTTCTGCTCTTTTCCGGTAGCCATGTCCTTAGCGGATACGTATACGATACCGTTAGCGTCGATATCGAATGTAACCTCGATCTGAGGGATCCCGCGAGGAGCCGGAGCGATGCCGGACAGCTGGAATCTTCCGAGTGTGATGTTGCCTGCTGCCATCTCGCGCTCACCCTGCATTACATGGATGTCAACGGCTGTCTGGTTGTCGGCAGCTGTTGAGAAGATCTGGCTCTTCTTTGTAGGGATAGTCGTATTTCTCTCG
>JAFUGO010000010.1 GCA_017469325.1 Mogibacterium sp.
ACGCAAGGCTCTCGGTATCCGCTCCGGCAAGCGGTATGTATATCCTGAATTCTGTGCCCTCTCCCGGCTCGGAGTCCACGTAGATCTTGCCGCCGTGGCCCTCGACGATCTGCGCCACGATAGCCAGTCCGAGGCCCGTGCCCTTTCCGGATTCCTTTGTCGTGTAGAACGGGGCGAATATGCGCGACAGAGTCTCCGCGTCCATTCCGCAGCCGGAGTCTCTGATCCTCAGGACCACTTCCTCTCCGGATATCCTCGTGGACACCAGCAGCGTTCCGCCTTCATCCCTCATGGCATCGTAGGCGTTGAGCACGATGTTCATTACCATCTGTGAGATCTGAGTGCGGTCGGCCTTTATGACATTGCCCTCCGCATCGAAGTTCGCCTTTACCTCAACATTCTTAGGCTTGGACGGCAGAGTCACCTTGAGAGCGCTCTGAACGACCTCGTCCACATCTATCTCTTTGTAGTTTTCTTCTTTGCTCTTCTTTGTCAGCTCAGCCAGCCTCGTCACGATGTCCTTGGCCTTCACTGAGGCATCGTAGATCTCCATCAGGTTCTCCTGAAGCTCGGTCTCGTCGGCAGGCAGCATCTCCATGGTCATGATGCTGTAGCCCATTATAGGAGTCAGGAGGTTGTTGAAGTCGTGCGCGATGCTCGCGGTCATAGTACCGATTGTCTCGAGCCTCTGATGGTGCGCGAGAGCCTGCATCTTGCGGTTTATGTCCTCCATGGTCTCGTTCTTTTTCTTGAGGGCGCGGAGCTCGGCCGTGTTGACCTCGTTGGCGCGGCGCATAAGGATCATCAGCATGAGGAGCCCGATGACGCCTGCCATCGCGAGACCTCCGAAGATGAGCATCTCTTCTGCCGCCGTCCTCGAAGGAGCGATCGCATCCTCATAATTCGCCAGCATTCCCATCGCGAACTCGCCGTTCACCGTGCTGCCGCTCGGAAGCGCTACCATGCGCGCCGTATACGGCTTGCCGCCGTCGTCGCTTATCTCCACCGAGATGCCGTCGGATATGTCTTCTTTCTGGCAGCTCATCAGGAAGTCCCTGAAGTTGGATGTCTTCTCATCCGCCGCCTCCGTGACCGGTCTCACGGATATCTCGCCTGCCTCCGATGTGACGGCAACTGTCGAGGCCGCATCGATAAGCATGGTCTCATGGTCGTTTCCGCCGCCCACGGCCATCCTGTACAGTCTCGCGAGGTCGATGAGGACATCATAGCTTATCCCGTCCTCTCCTTCCTGACTGTAGGCCATGTAGTAAGAGCCCTCATCATCTGAGCATATATGAAGTCCGTTCTTGTCGGCCCCCGTGACTGCATTGTAGGATGTCTCGCCGCTCGATGTGCACAGTATCTTTCCGTCGTCATACATGACAAGGTCGGCATAGATAGGGTTTGTGTCGAGCGTGTTGTTAGCGAGGTAATCCCTGAGTCCCGCCGTATCGCTGTCAGCCTTCCAGGCCTCGATCTCGGATGCAAGGCGCTGACGCCCCAGAAAGGTCTCAGCCTCCCGCTCAAGGGCGTTAAGAGAGTTTTCTATGTTGATGTCATCTGAGCGCATGATGCTGTAAAACTGCGAGTCCTTCTCCGACAGTATGCTCTCATCGAAGCGCTCGAAAGACCTCCAGACGTTATAACCGCCGATAGCTATGCACGCAACGGCAGCTATCAGCGCTACTATGAATATTCCTTTTCCGGCAGATCTCTTCTCCACTTTTTCAGTCTTTTTCTTTCGATCGGTGAGTGATATTTGTTTTTAATATAATGTATTCTAACATGAAGTACAAAAAATCGGTACAGAATAAGTCGCAAGTGTGGTATTATAACATGTAGTGTGTGGGCAGCGTCCGACCCACAAGCGATAGGAGGCTTTTATGACAGACAAAGTACTGGTAGTAGATGACGACAAAGCGATACTGACGATGCTCCATAAGGCGCTCAAGAGCAACGGTATTGAGAACGACCTGGCCATCAGCGGCGAGGCTGCGCTTGAGCTTCTTGAAGTCAATCAGTATGATCTTATCCTGCTCGATATCAACATGAGAGGGATCAACGGCTTTGAGGTCATACAACGCATCAGATCCAAGGGTCTGACTACTCCTGTCATGGTCGTGAGCGGACGCAAAGAAGACCAGGACGCTCTTTACGGGCTCGAGATCGGCGCAGACGACTACATCATCAAGCCTTTCAACCCGGTCACACTGGTAGCAAAGGCCAAAGCTCTGATCCGCAGGAGCCGCGAGCACTCACCTCAGAGCACATCCAACATCATCGAGGCGGGTCCGTTCACTTACAACACCTCGACTCTGAGATTCTACAAGAACGACGTCGAGATCCCTCTGTCGGCAAAAGAGAACTCCATGATCAAGCTCTTCATCGACAACGTAGACCACATCTTCTCGAAGGACATGATCTACAGCGTCATCTGGGGCGAGACCATCATTGACGAGAATGCCATCATGGTCTACGTAAACAGACTCAGACAGAAGATCGAGGACGATCCGTCCAACCCTCGTTACCTCATAACGGTGCGCGGTCTCGGATACCGTTTCACGGTCCACTAAATGGACTAAGATCTGAAAGCAAAATAAATCAGGTACACATTCCTCTTGCGGAACATGTACCTGTTTTTAGTTTCTCTGATATGCGAGGCTTTAGTTGCCGGATTCTTCGGCTTCGCCTTCCGTCTCTTCAGCTGCGTCCGCTGCTTCATCCGCTGCTTCCGCCGCGCCGTCAGCTGCAGCTTCCTCAGCCTCCTTCTGGGCCTCTTCGGAGACCTCCTTGGCTTCCTTGTACGAGAGCTTCACGTAGTTGATTGTCTTGTCTCCCTGCTTTACTCCGACCTTTACGTCGCCGCCGAAGCCGCGGACTTCAGGCTTGAGTGATGTAAGGAAGTATGCGCCCATCTGCTTGAGGGTCTTGTCGCCGTCTTCGCCCTGATATGTCTTGAGGACCTCTTCATCAGCGTCCTCGTCAACGGTGATGAGGATCTTGAGGGTGTTGCCCTCAGCGCGGATCTTGGCTGTGGAGTGCTCGTCGACCGGAACGTCCGTATACATCTCGTTCATTCCGTTCTCTTCCATATATTTTTCTATGGAAGCCGGCTTGCTGAAGTACCTGTAGCCTACCGTGAAAGCAAACATTCCGATGAGTACTCCGAATATCATGATGGCAAGCACTAAGTTGCTTGGTCTTTTCTTCTTTTCTTCTACCATATTGGCAGCCTTGCGCGCTGCCTTGGCTTCTCTTCTCTCAGCCTTCTTCTGGCGGTTCGCTTCGGTCGAAGCTTTCATTTCTTTGTTATCTGCCATTTGTTCCGTTCTTTCTCCTTGGTTGCAAATTCCAATACATTATAGACCCGTAAAGCCGTTTCGGCAATGAACTTTTCAGAATACTATCCCCAGTATGTCGATCAGTATGCCCCACGCAACGCCCAGCACCAGGAGCGCCGCAGTTATGGCGATGTTCTCCTTATGGTGCGTGTTGGAGCGGAAGAGCACCAGCAGTCCCGCCCCGGCGCCTACCAGCAGTCCCGACATCAGCTGCCCTGTAGTGAGCATGCCTTCAAGATACAGCTGTGTTATCACCACGGATGCGGCGCAGTTAGGTATGAGGCCTATTATGCCCGTGAGTACCGCTCCCAGCACCGGTACGGATGTCAGTACGGAGGCCAGGGCGTCGTGCCCGGCGTAGCCGATCACCAGACTTAGGATCAGCGAAATGATGAATATGAAGCCCGTGATCTTCGCTGTGTGGATCAGAGCCGAATGGAATATGCTCCCTTCCTCTTCTTCACAGCCGCAGTGATCGCGCTCGCAGAGGTCGTGTATGTGCTTGTCGGCGTGGAAGCCGTAGCGGATCACATGTGACGCGAAGTCGACCGCGATGCCGCTGATGAGCGCAATGACGAACTTGGCCGCAAGGATACGGCCTATGGTGGCCGGCGCCACCGATGAGCTGACAAAGATAGGGATCATCTCATCGGAGGTGGAGAGGAACACGGCTAACAGCGTGCCTGCCGTGATCACTCCACCCGAGTACAGACTCGCGGCGCCGGCCGAGAATCCGCACTGCGGAAGGAGTCCTATCCCCGCTCCGAGCACATGCCCGAATCTGTTCACACGCGAAAGAACGTTGACGGACTGGTCCTCGGTCTTGCGTTCGAGCCATTCCATCCCCAGGTATGTAATAAAAAGGAACGGGATCAGAGTCACCGTGTCCTTTATGGTATCCATTATTGAATCTACAAATACAGCCATGCCGCCATTATAATACACTGCTGTTGACAATCGCAACAGCCACATCGTTCACGTTCGTGCCCGTCGGTCCGGTGATTATAAGCCCGCCGACCGGTCCGAGAGCGTGGTAGGAATCGTTGTCAAGAAGCGACGCCTGAGGGTCCGTTCCAGCTTCGATCATCTCATCGTAGCTGTCCCCGTCGACATATCCGCCCGCGGCATCCGTCGGCCCGTCCGTGCCGTCACTCCCGAAAGAGAACACCGCGGCATCCAGACCTCTGATCCCCTGCGCGGCCGCAAGGGCAAGCTCCTGATTGCGGCCTCCGAGCCCGTGCCCTTTCAGGTGCACCACGGTCTCCCCGCCGGCTATGAAGGCAGCCTTCTGTCCCGAAGCCGAATTCTCCGCAGCAACTGACGCCATAAACTCACCCGCCTCCGAAGCCTCGCACTCAAGACGGTCTGTGAGTATCACCGGTCTGTATCCGAGCTGTTCGCACTTTTCAGCCACGGCCCTGCAAAGTTCGCTTACGCTCCCCGTGACATACATCGAAGCATTATCCAGTTCTTTCGTTGTATCTTCTGCGAGCAGGGACTCCGCCTTCTCCGATAGGCTGATGCCGTACTTTTTCACGATCGCCTCCGCCTCTTCGCAGGTTGAGATGTCCGGGCACGCCGGCCCGCTGGCGATCATATCGTTACGGCCGCCGATCACATCGCTCAGAGCTATGGTGAAGACTTCCGCGGGAGCGCATTCGAGGGCGAAGCGTCCGCCCTTCACGGCGCTCAGCCTTTTGCGTATCGTATTTATCTCCACGATATCCGCTCCGCTCTGAAGAAGCTGCGCCGTGATATCCTGAAGCTCTTCTCCCGGCACCAGCGGCAGCTCAAAGAGCGCGCTGCCTCCGCCCGAGAGAAGGAACAGTACCTTGTCGTCTGCTCCAAGTCCACGGACCAGACCGAGGGCTTTCCGGGTCGCTTCAAACCCGTTCTCATCCGGTACCGGATGCCCTGCCTCAAAGCAGCTGACTCCCGGTATGTCTCCCATCACGTGGCCGTACTTGGTTATGACGATCCCGTCATCGAATCCTCCGAGAGCCTCCGCGGCTGCCGAAGCCATCTGCCATGCGGCTTTGCCGGCGGCGACCATGACAAGCCTGCCGCGCGGAGCTTCGAAGTCAGCCAGCGCGCGCTTTACGGCTTCATCGGGCAGCACCGCCTGAATGCCCGCCCTTACTATTTCATCTGCATCGTTTCTGAGTTTCTTTATCATCCGTGATCACATTTCAGTGAGTCATTACGTATTCAAAATTGTCTTCGAGGATGTATTTACCGTATTCCAGAGCGCCCGCGACATCATCGAACACGGCCATGTACATCTGATTGCCCATCGCAGCGGCAAACACATCCGGCATCCTCTCAGCCGTGATGATGTTGTCCTTGTACTTCTACAGTATATCCTCGTGCGAGTGCTTATGGACGAACCTGTCCTTTCTGCCGGCGAAGACGCAGCACTGATCGTCTCTTATCTGCCCTCCGCGGTTCTCGTCGAACGCCACCATGTCCGCATATATCTGATAGACATCGCAGGCGTGCGCGTGATTCATCATGTCGGGAAGCATGCCTCCGGCAGGCCTCATATTGACCTCAAGTCCGAGGTGGTCTCCGGCCTTGCCGAGCCCCTTGCGCCCCTCTTTGAGTTTGAAGAACTCAAAGTGCACGAATCTGCTCTTCACTTTGAACGCCTTGAGAGCCTTTCGTCCATATTCTCTTATCTGCGGATCGACATCCGGCAGTATGATGACGAGCGTCTCCTGGTCGCTGTTTACCGTATCCGCGATATTCGGACACTTAAGCGAAGACTCAAACAGAGGCTCGCCGCTGTTATCGCAGATAGCGTCGTATGTGTAAACATCGCCGACGATGAACTCCTCCATCACATAAGGCTCGTCGGGCTTTGTTTCGAAAAACGCCTTAAGATCTTCAGGGCCATCGATCCTGAATGTATCCGCGGCGCCGACGCCCGTATCAGGTTTACAGAAAACGGGATATCCGCCTATCTCCTCAATAAACTCCAGCGCCACATCCATGTCCGTGACAGCGCGGTTCCTGGCGGACGGTATCCCCGCCTCCCTGTACACAGGCTTCATGGCGGACTTGCTCTTCCACAGAGCCAGGTCCGAAGGCCGGACTCCTGTCGTGACGTTGAAGTCCTCTCTCAGCCTCGCGTCCTGGCCAAGCCAGTACTCGTTGTTGGATTCGATCCAGTCGATCTTTCCGTATCTGAACGCGAAGTACGCGACAGCACGGTACATGCTGTCGTAGTCTTCCATATTGTCTACTTTGTAATATTCCGTCAGCGAATTCCTGAGCCCCTCGCTCAGGCCGTCATACGGTGCGTCGCCTATGCCGAGAACGTTGATGCCGTTTCTTTTGAGCCTGTCGGCAAACAGCCAGTATGATTCCGGAAAATTCGGTGATATAAAGATAAAGTTCATCCCCTTTGCCCTTTCTTCGTTTTATCAGCAGCACCTCTTTTTCGGTATATATTATAAGTTATAAGGCTTCCGGGCGATTTCTGCAACAAAATCCAAGCTTTACTCCTCCGGATAATATATAATCGACCATAAGGGATAACTGTTCGCGGGATCCGCCTTTGACGGCCCGGAGCGATTGAAAGGGACTGTTAAAGGAGAGACAGAAAGCATGGCTGAATTAAGACCTTTGATAGATAAACTGAAAGAGGAGCAGACTCTCACGCATGATGAGTTCGTGCGCATGTTCACGTGCCGCAATGCCGAGGACAGCGAGTATATGAAGGATCTCGCCCGCGAGACCGCAGTCGCGAATTACGGTCACGATATCTTTCTTCGCGGCCTCATCGAATTCACAAACTACTGCAGGAACGACTGCCTGTACTGCGGAATAAGGCGCTCCAACGCAAAAGCCGACAGGTACCGCCTGACAGCAGAAGAGATCCTGTCCTGCTGCGATACCGGTTACGGCCTGGGACTCAGGACTTTCGTCCTGCAGGGCGGCGAGGACATGACCTACAAGGATGACGCTTTCTGTGATCTTATAAGAGAAATAAAAAGGAGGCACCCTGACTGCGCGGTCACTTTGTCAGTCGGAGAGCGCTCCCGTGAAACATATGAAGCTTATTACGAGGCCGGCGCCGACAGATACCTTCTGCGCCACGAGACCTCCTCACCTGAGCATTACGCGAAGCTGCATCCGGCGGAGCTCACGATCGAGAACCGCAAGAGATGCCTGCGCGACCTTAAGGACATTGGCTTCCAGATAGGAGCCGGGTTCATGGTGGGCTCGCCTTACCAGACGTATGACTACCTCGCGGAAGACTTCCTCTATCTGAAAGAGCTCGAGCCGCACATGATAGGTATCGGCCCTTTCATCCACCACGCGGACACTCCTTTCGCGGACATGCCCGACGGCAGCTACGAGGAGACTCTTTACTGCCTCTCTATGCTGAGACTGATGTTCCCTCGGGTCCTGCTCCCGGCGACCACAGCTCTCGGCACGATATACCCGCTCGGGCGGGAGGAAGGCGTACTCCACGGAGCAAATGTCATCATGCCGAGCCTGTCGCCTAAAGATGTAAGGAGCAAATACCTTCTCTATGACGGAAAGATCTGCACCGGCGAAGAAGCCGCGGAGTGCCACAACTGCCTTGAGCGGCGCATGGCCAGGATAGGATACCGCACTGTGTCCTCACGCGGAGACCACGCCGACTGGGTCCGGATCACTCGGCAGGCTGAGGAGGAACGCATTTGATCGCCTCTGCCAGGTCTTCATCCGAAGGGATATAGTCAGTCATGGTACCGTCATTGAACTGCTGGTAAGCCGCGAGATCGAAATACCCCGTGCCGGAAAGTCCTACGAGTATATTCTTCGCCTCTCCGGTCTCTTTGCATTCCAGCGCAGTATCTATTGCAGCTTTGATAGCGTGGCTGCTCTCAGGAGCAGGCAGTATCCCTTCTGCTCTTGCAAATGTCTCGGCTGCCTCGAACACTTCTGTCTGCTCGTATGCTACTGCTTCCATCATGCCCTGATCGTAGAGTTCTGAAATGATGGTGCTCATTCCGTGGAATCTGAGTCCGCCCGCATGTATAGGCGAAGGGATGAACTTGTTGCCTAGAGTGTACATCTTTGCCAGCGGGCAAACGTTTCCGGTGTCACAGAAGTCGTAGAGGTATTGTCCCCTTGTCAGGCTCGGGCATGATGCCGGCTCCGCAGCAATGAACCTGTAATCCTCGTCGCCTCTAAGTTTTTCACCCATAAACGGAGCGATCAGCCCGCCAAGATTGGACCCGCCGCCGGTGCATCCGATTATGACATCCGGCTTCACGCCTATCTTCTTCAGCGCCGTATATGCCTCCTGTCCTATCACACTCTGATGCAGCAGCACCTGATTGAGCACGCTGCCGAGAACGTATCTGTATCCTTCTGTTCCGACTGCAACTTCCACAGCCTCCGAGATCGCGCAGCCCAGGCTTCCGGTCGTCCCCGGGAACTGTTCGAGAAGCGCACGGCCTACCTGAGTGGTGTCCGAAGGCGAAGCAACTACATCGGACCCGTAAGTACGCATGACCTCACGGCGGAAAGGTTTCTGCTCATACGAACCCTTTACCATGAACACTTTGCATTCAAGTCCGAAATGCGCGCATGCCATCGACAGAGCTGTTCCCCACTGGCCCGCACCTGTCTCGGTAGTGACTCCTTTGAGGCCCTGCTTCTTAGCGTAATATGCCTGAGCCGCCGCCGAATTCAGTTTGTGCGAACCCGATGTATTATTACCTTCGAATTTGAAATAGATAGCCGCCGGCGTTCCGAGCTGCTTCTCAAGGTTGTACGCCCGGATGACAGGTGAAGGCCTGTATATCTTGTAGTACTCCCTTATTTCCTCCGGGATCTCAAAGTACCTTGTGTCGTTGTCGAGTTCCTGCGCAACGAGCTCCTCGCAGAACACGCCCGAAAGCTCTTCGGCAGTCATCGGCTGCATCGTGCCCGGGTTGAGCAGCGGAGCAGGCTTCTTTGTCATGTCGGCTCTGAGATTGTAATAATGTGTAGGGATCTCTTCTTCTGTCAGATAGATGCGGTAGTTTTCCATTTTTGCTTTCTCCTTTTCTCTAATACTGATGTCCTGAACGGGAGAAAGAAAAATGCTCCCGTCCCTGCAAAATATTTGCTGGGACAGAAGCATGATAATACAAAACTTCTGCGGTGCCACCCGGCTTGGCAGAGTCGCCCCTGCCCACTCACTGCATACCAACATATGCATCATTTGTTAACGAAGTTTTCTCTCCGTCTCCCATACTCAGGATGTTCATCCCTTTCCTGTTGCCCTCAGGAGTCCATTCAGCCCCGCCTCCGCATGCTGCCCTCTCACCGCCGGCAGCTCGCTCATATGCAAGCATCGTGACCTACTCACTCTCCCTCAAAGGTTTACTGGTATTAAATTAGTGCTACTGTAGCATTGATTTTGTGAATTGTCAACAAGTTTCAGCAGAAAAATTGTTGATTTTTGTAAATTTTATCAAATCACGAGTTCCCGCGCTCCATGGCGGCTCTGACGAATTCTCTGAAGAGAGGATGCGCTCTGTTCGGTCTGCTCTTGAATTCCGGGTGATACTGGACTCCCACAACGAAGTTGTTCTCAGGAAGCACGACCGATTCGACAAGACGGCCGTCAGGCGACGTCCCGGCGATCTGCAGACCGGCTTCCGAGGCTTCATCTCTGAAGTCATTGTTAAACTCGTACCGGTGTCTGTGCCTCTCGCTGATCCTGTTGCTTCCGTAGATCTGCTCAAGCAATGATCCGGAACTTATGCTGCACGGATAAGCTCCGAGGCGCATCGTACCGCCCTTAGGGATATCCCCGTGCTGATCCGGCATCAGATCTATCACCTTATGAGCGCTGCCCTCATCAAACTCTCCCGAGTTCGCGTCCGCATAACCGAGTACATTCCTCGCGAATTCAATGACTGCGATCTGCATGCCGAGGCATATGCCGAAGTAAGGAATGTTGTTCCTCCTTGCGTATCCCGCAGCCCGTATCATCCCCTCGATCCCTCTGTCTCCGAATCCTCCCGGGACAAGTATCCCGTCGGCTCCGGACAGGATCTCAGACTCTGTTTCTTCAGTTATATCCTCCGCTTCGATCCACTTTATATCCACGTTGTTTCCCGTCTCATAACCGCCGTGGCGGAGAGCCTCGGCTACCGACAGGTACGCATCATGGAGCTTCATGTATTTACCTACTACAGCTATTGTAACACACCGGCCGCCAGCTTTTATCCTCTCGACCATCGCCTCCCAGTCCACCATGTCGCAAGGACCGGCGTCAATACCGAGTTCGCGGCACACTATCCATGAGAAGTGCGCTTTCTCAAGCATCAGAGGCGCCTCGTACAGTACAGGCAATGTGATATTCTCTATGACGCAGTCCCTTTTGACGTTGCAGAAGAGAGATATCTTGTCGTATATATCCTCATCGATGTGGCGGTCGGATCTCATGATTATGATGTCCGGAGATATGCCCATATTCTGAAGCTCTCTGACGGAGTGCTGTGTAGGTTTCGATTTGTGCTCCCCCGATCCGGTTATGTAAGGAACGAGTGTGACGTGTATGAACAGGCAGTTCTCCTTACCCTGCTCGATGCACACCTGCCTTGCCGCTTCAAGAAACGGCTGGCTCTCGATGTCTCCTACCGTACCGCCTATCTCCGTGATGATGACATCGCTGTCACCTTCTTTTCCCACATTATAGATAAACTCTTTTATCTCGTCGGTAATATGCGGGATCACCTGCACGGTCGATCCCAGATATTCCCCGCGCCGTTCTTTGTTCAGAACGTGCCAGTAGACCTTGCCCGTCGTCAGGTTCGAGTACTTGTTGAGGTCCTCATCGATGAACCTTTCGTAGTGCCCGAGGTCCAGGTCGGTCTCTGCCCCGTCGTCCGTAACGTAAACTTCACCGTGCTGAAAAGGACTCATCGTTCCCGGGTCCACATTTATATACGGGTCCAGTTTCTGTGCAGCGACTTTGAGGCCTCTGGCTTTGAGCAATCTGCCGAGAGACGCTGCCGTTATTCCTTTGCCGAGTCCCGATACGACTCCTCCGGTCACAAAAATGTATTTTGCCATAGTCACTCACCTTCCCTCTGTCATTGTCCGCTCTTGCCGTAGTTGGAAAGCACACGCGCGGAAGGATCATCCACATCGCAGCCTTCCCAGTCTCTGTTCGGCATCCAGAAGTCTGTGATCATCCAGGCCTGACCCGGATAATACTTCTCGAAGATCTCCCGGTACAAAAGGGATTCCTTCGTAAACGGTCTCGCGTGAGAATATCTGCCGCGCCTTTCCTCAAACTCTTCGTCTGTATACAGGCCCTCGGCATATTCCTTCAGGTCATCCACCATTGAATGGCCGACCGCATCTGAAAAAGCGGCCTTCTCTCTCCAGAGTATACCGTCCGGAAGATAATCTCCTTCGAAGGCCTTGCGGAGAAGGTATTTGCCCTTCCCGTAGCGGTTCATTTTGAGCTCGGGATCGATCGACATTACATAGCTTACAAAGTCGAGGTCTCCGAACGGGACCCTCCCCTCTATGCTGTTGCCGGATATGCACCTGTCTGCCCTCAGGACATCGTACATATGAAGTTCTCTTATCCTCTTGCAAGCTTCTTCCTGAAAAGCCGCGGCATCCGGAGCGAAATCCGTGTACTTGTAGCCGAAGAGCTCGTCGGATATCTCGCCTGTAAGAAGCACCCTTATGTCCGTGGTCTCATGTACCGCCTTGCAGACCAGGTACATTCCCATCGAAGCTCTTATCGTGGTGATGTCGTACGTGCCGAGCAGGTATATGACATTCTCAAGCGCGTCAAGTACTTCCTGCTTCGTCATTATCACCTCGGTGTGGTCGCTGCCTATGTAATCCGCTACCGTCTTCGCGTATTTAAGGTCGATCGCGTCCACATCCATACCTATCGCAAATGTCCTGATCGGGCGGTCCGACTCTCTTGCCGCTATAGCGCATACCAGCGATGAATCCAGACCTCCCGAAAGCAGGAATCCGACCCGGGCATCAGCCACCAGACGTTTCCTGACCCCTTCTGTCAGTTTTTCGTTGATGTTACGGCATATTTCTTCAAGCCCGCCGCTGACACATCCGCTTATCTTTGTCATGTCGCGGTATTTGATGAAATCCCCTTTATACCAGTAACATCCGGGCGGGAAAGGCATGATCCTGCCGCAAATCCCAAGCAGGCTCTTCGGCTCGCTCGCGAAAGCAATGTGGCCAAGATCATCATACCCGTAATAAAGTGGTCTGATGCCAATCGGATCTCTTGCAGCAATGAATTCGTCTGTTCTGCCGTCGTAAATGACGCAGGCGAATTCAGCGTCAAGCATATTGAACATTTCTGTGCCGTACTCAAACCAGAGCGGCAGCAGCAATTCGCAGTCGGAGCCCGAGCAGAACGTATAGCCCTTGTCCCGGAGCTCCCTCTTCATTTTTTCATATCCGTACAGTTCGCCGTTGCAGACAACGCTGCATCCGTCCCTGATGAACGGCTGCATCCCTTCAGGCGTAAGGCCCATGATAGCCAGTCTGTGAAAACCCATTATCCCCTTCATGGCTGTGGGCGGGATCCCCGGATCGTATACCGACGGCGGTATCTCTTCCAGCGAAGCTATGTCAATAAGTCTCGTATCATCCGGGCCCCTGTATTTTGTCCGCTCAAAAGCGTCCTCGAATTCCGGAATGGTAGTAAGGCTTCCGGTCGTTACCATGATCGTACACATGCCTGCACC
>JAFUGO010000106.1 GCA_017469325.1 Mogibacterium sp.
CCGATAGCCTGTCCGATCGTGATGCATCCGTCGATGTTCAGAAGACCTGTATCGATGAGGTCCGGGAAGATCGCAGGATCCTCGAGGTTGTGGTGCGAGATCTCGCCCGGCTCCATTCTGCAGCACAGTACTGCAGGATCATTCTTATGCTCTAATGCGTATTCCAGTTCAATTGACATGTTCATTCCTCCTGTTTTTCTTAAACAAGTATCGGAGTAATAAAATACTCCCTACCTAATTAATTGTAATTTCAAGCAATTGAGCAGACAAATAGAGGCTTTTTATAGCTCGCCTCTTTTGAATAGTCTATATTTATAATAAGGCCGGCTGAATGAAATATCCGTTGCCCAAAGCCGGGCTTAACGACGATTCACTGCCTGTCCAATATCTTTTTCGCGTCTTTTACCAGAGATGCGACGTTCTCACGCTTCACCAGATCGCAGCCGTTGTCGATCCTGTCCTTCATCATATTGGCCTGAGACTTCGCGTCCGTAGTGCTGCCGGATATGAGGACCGTCCTCATCGTCTTCATGAGGAATTTGTCGAGACCTGTCACGGCAGCCGGATCATAGCGCCCGCCGAGTATGTAAAGGAGCACGCGGTTCTCGTTTTTCGGGTCGATCTTGCCAAGGCTGTAGCCCCACACCTGCGCGTAGTTCTCCGCTGTCTCGTCAGCGAACCCGGTTCCGAACACGATGAGCTTTTTCATTATCTCAGAGTCGAGCCTCTTCGCGAACTTGTCGAAGTCCACGATGCCCGATCCGCGTATCCAGCCTCCGTAGATTATGCAGTCGTATGCGTGAAGGTCGACTCCGCCGGCAGCCGAAAGAGGCAGAGCCTCGCATCCGAGATCCTCCGCTATCCACTCCGCGTATTGCTTTGTCGATCCTCTTTTTGAAGTGTATATGACTATGCTGTTTCCCATTATCCCTTTATATTCTCTTCTCCGAGCAACCTTACCAGTTTTGACTTAAGATCATCCGCGAATGTGATCCGCCTGTCGGCATTGCACCTGATCGCCTTCTGACCCGGGAGATATACGAGCACATCCCTGTCGCCCGGATACAGGCTCATCATGTCTGTCAGATGCATCAGCAGCTTGCGGCTGCTCCCGTGAGCATCCAGCACCTTCTGCGGTATCCTCAGTTTCACAGGGTCATTCAGAGGTATAGCCTGCTGCGGTGCAGGCGCCTGTCTTCCGCTGTTTCCGTTATAGTTCCGAGGCTCCCTCGGCGCGAAGGATCCGCCGCCCGCAAAGGCCTCGCGTTCAGCTCCCCTGCCGCGCGCTCCGGCCAGCGTCTGTATGTTCTCTATCGGCACGATGTCTTCTATCAGGATCTCGGCTTCGCTCTCATCCTTGAAGCTCACCCTGCCCGAGATGCCGACTATCATGTCGTTTCTTACGAGGTTGCGCCTGCGCTCAAACACCTTAGGGAAGACGATGCCGTCTATGACTCCGTCGAAGTCCTCGATCGTGAGCCTCGCCATCTCCTGCGACTTGCGGGTTATCATGGTGCGGACGCCGCTGATCATGCCGGCGATTATGACCATGTCGCCGTCTTTGAATTTCGAGGTGTTTATGACCATGCTGTCTGCGTCGTCACCCTCGGCGGTGAACTCCTCGCCCCCGCCCGTCAGCTCGGCCGTGCCCGCTGTCGTGTTGTTTCTGATGAGCTCCGCATATTCGTCGAGCGGATGCCCCGACAGATACACGCCCAGCATCTCCTTTTCCATCGCCAGCTTCATATCCTTATTGAAGTCGGCTACCTTCGGAAGATCAGGGCTCACGAGCACATCGTCCTCAAAATCCTCGAGCTGGAAGAGGCTTATCTGCGCTTTGTTCCCCTGCTTTGCCTTCTTCTGCGAGCGCTGGACGGCGTCATCGCATACCGCCATCAGCTGGGCCCTGTTAGGGTTGATCTCATCAAAAGCGCCCGCTCTGATGAGCGATTCTATTGCTTTTCTGTTGAGCTCGCCCGCGTCTATCGCGTCGATGAACTCATATATATCTTTTGTGCCCGCGACGGTATCGCGAGCCTCTATTATCGCGTCGATTATGCCCTCTCCGACGTTCTTGACCGAGAGCATGCCGAAGCGGATGCGCCCGTTCTCCGCGGAGAAGTTCTTCATGCTGCTCACAACCGACGGAGGATCGAGAGCGATGCCCATCTCGCGGCAGTTCCTTACATAATCCGCCGTGTGCTTTGCGTCGCCCGCCATGCTCGTCATCAGGGCAGCCATGAATTCCACCGGGTAGTGGCATTTGAGGTATGCCGTCTGGTATGAGATCACGGCGTACGCCGCGGCGTGGGATTTGTTGAATGCGTATGAAGCAAAGGTGACCATGTCCTCAAAGATGGTCTCAGCCGCTGAAGCCGGCACGCCGTTCCGCCTGCATCCCGCGATCTCTATATTCCCGTCTTCGTCCATCTTACCGTTGATGAAATACTCTTTCTCTTCGAGCATCACCTGCATCTTCTTTTTGCTCATGGCTCGGCGCACAAGATCCGAACGCCCGAACGAATAGCCTCCCAGGTCACGCACTATCTGCATTACCTGCTCCTGATAGATCAGGCAGCCGTAAGTGACCCCGAGTATTGGCTCAAGATGCGGATCCGCATACCTGACGTGATCAGGGTGCTTCTTGTTGTCTATGTATTTAGGGATCGAGTCCATCGGGCCCGGTCTGTAGAGCGCGATGCCCGCGACTATGTCCTCAAAGCAGGTCGGCCTGAGGTTCTTCATGAAGTCAGTCATGCCGCCGCTCTCGAGCTGGAACACGCCCTTGGTGTTTCCGTCAGCGATCAGCTTATATACCTCAGGATCATCGAAATCCATCGTCGAGAAGTCGATGTCGATCCCGTGGTTCTTCTTTATCATACGGAGAGCGTCCCTTATGACAGTAAGGTTCCTGAGCCCCAGAAAGTCCATCTTGAGAAGGCCGAGCTCCTCGATGGTCGTCATGTTGAACTGCGTCGCCAGGCCCTTGTCCGATGAATAGAGCGGCACGTACTCGTCGAGAGGCATCTTAGAGATGACGATGCCCGCCGCGTGAGTGGACGCGTGGCGCGGGAGTCCCTCCAGAGCCATCGAAAGGTCGAGCACCTGTTTCACAAGCGGCTCGTTCTCGTATCTCTGTCTGAGGTCCGGGTTGACCTCGAGTGCCTTTGCTATGGTTATTCCAAGCTCGTTCGGTATCGCCTTCGCGATGGCGTCACCCTCAGCGTAGGTGGCATCAAGCGCCCTCGCTATATCCCTGACGGCCGCCTTCGCCTTCAGAGTTCCGAAGGTGATGATCTGCGACACCTTGTCTCTTCCGTATTTTTGCGTAACGTAATCGATGACCTCCTGCCTTCTTTCGATGCAGAAGTCGATATCTATATCCGGCATGCTGACGCGCTCCGGATTCAGGAACC
>JAFUGO010000107.1 GCA_017469325.1 Mogibacterium sp.
GGAGAGGGTCGTTCAGCCCGATCAGGCCTTCGTCCAGTATGAAGCCGCCTATGCCCTGAGGTCCCAGAAGTGATTTATGACCTGTGAAGCAGAGGGCGTCGATGTGCATCTCCTTCATATCGATAGGGATTATGCCGGCGCTCTGGGCGGAATCGACGATGAATTTGAGCCCGTGCTTATGGCAGATCTCACCGACCTCCTTAAGAGGATTGACTGTACCGACCAGGTTGCTGGCGTGCGTCATCACTATGGCAACGGTATTGTCTTTGATCATGCCTTCAACGGCATCAAGGACAAGCTCGCCACATTCGGTGCCCGGTATCCTGTCAAACTCAACACCTTTCTTTGAGAGCTGCACCAGAGGTCTCATTACCGCATTGTGCTCCATGGAAGAGCAGAGGATATGATCGCCCGGCTTCAGCAGTCCTTTGAGGACTACGTTAAGCGATTCAGTGACATTCTTTGTGAAGACCACGTTCTTGCAGTCGGGGCCGCCGAAGAGCTCCGTGAGCATCTCGCGCGTCTCGAATACAGTACCTTCAAGGTCATATGCCACCTGATAGCCGCCGCGGTTTATATTGGCGCCTATGCTGGTCATATACTCATACACGGCGTCAGCCACTTCTTTAGGCTTAGGGTATGAGGTGGCGCCGTTATCAAGATATATTTTATCCATACTGATAACCTCCGTTATGACGGATCGCTCCGTTCTTTGTTTAATTATAATAACCGCAGTTCGATAAAGACAATAGATATTATAGATACTTCCTATAGGAGCATCAGAATGTATAAGTTGACAACATGTATGGATAAGTTTTAAAGCAAGCCTATATGTTGAATAAAATGCGTACTTTTAATATAATCGAAACGGGTATGGCCCTCTGCGGGCAACGGGATGGTTTACTTAACAGGGAGATTAACAAAGATATGGATCTAAGTAACTATAAACGCATACATTGCCTTGGAATAGGCGGTATAGGCCTTTCTGCCGTAGCCGAGATCCTTCGAGACAGAGGCTACACGGTAAGCGGCACGGATATCAACCCGTCCAAGGTCACCAGGCACCTGGAATGCCTCGGTATAAAAGTGTATTCATCGCACGAGCCCGAGAACGTCGAGAATGTTGACGCGATAGTATACTCGGCTGCGGTATCCGAAGAGAATCCCGAAGTCGTCAGAGCACGTGAACTGGGAATACCGATGTTTTCAAGGGCGGAAGTCCTGGGAATGATCATGGACGACTACGAGAATTCCGTCGCCATCTGCGGCACTCACGGCAAAACGACGGTCACCTCCATGACATCGCTTATCCTCCGCAACGCGGAGTACAAGCCTACTATCCTTGTCGGGGGCAATCTTCCGCAGATAAACGGCAATGTTGAGATCGGAGACACCCACTACTTTGTCACCGAAGCCTGCGAATACATGGACAGCTTTCTTCAGCTCCGTCCGAGCATCGGCGTGATCCTCAACATCGATTCCGACCACCTCGACTACTTCAAGGATATGGATCACATAGTCAAGTCGTTCAGTACTTTCGTTGAGCAGGTCCCGCCGCACGGCATAATCATCGCGTTCGGAGACAATCCTTTCGTCCGCAGCATCCTTAAGGGACACGACAACAAGATCACTTACGGATACAGCGAAAGCAACGACTACTATGCAGAGAACATAAAGTTCAACGAGAACGGATTCCCTGTATTCGACATCTGTCACGGCGGCTACAAGGTAGCGGAGGTCGCGCTCAATGTACCGGGAGAGCACAACGTGCTCAACGCAATGGCGGCATTCGTTACGGCCTCGTATCTCGGAGTAGATACGGAGACAATAACTTCGACTCTGAAGGAATACAGCGGAGCTAACCGCAGATTCGATTATATCGGAACAACTGAAAAGGGAGTCCGCATCATAGACGATTACGCGCATCATCCGACGGAGATAAAAGCAACTCTCTCGGCTGCGCAAAACGTGAAGCATAACAAACTGTGGCTCATTTTCCAGCCGCATACATATACGCGCACAAAGGCCCTGTTCAGTGAGTTCGTTGACGCTTTCGGCGATGCCGATGTAGTCATCATCACGGATATCTACGCCGCGCGCGAGAAGGATGTTTATAATATCTCGTCGTACAAGCTGGTCACTGAGATGAAAGGCAGGCATCCGGACAAGCCTGTCTACTATGTGAAGGACTTCGAAGATATAGTCAAATACATCGAGAAGTTTGCCGGCAAGGATGATATAGTCATGACGATGGGAGCGGGAGATGTCTACAAGGTTGGAGACATGCTTCTGCACAAAGATGAATATCTAATATTACATGTTCACGAAGGGAGTAAAAGCGACATGATACACAATATGACAAGCGAAGCATTTTCTAACCTCAGACTGTTTACCTGCAATTCTCATCCTGAACTCGCTCAGGAGATCGCAGAGCATATGGGAGTTGAGCTGGGTAAGTCTACTGTCACCAAGTTCAGCGACGGCGAGATAAGCGTAAGCATCTGGGAATCGGTCAGAGGCAAGGACTGCTTTATAATCCAGTCGACATCCGAGCCTGTCAACGACAATCTCATGGAGCTTCTCATCATGACAGACGCTCTCAAAAGAGCGTCCTGCAACAGCGTCACAGCTGTTATCCCTTACTACGGATATGCAAGGCAGGACCGTAAAGCAAAGGCAAGAGATCCGATCACAGCCAAGCTGGTCGCAAACATGCTGACGGCAGCAGGCATCGACAGACTGATCACCATGGATCTCCACGCCAACCAGGAACAGGGCTTCTTCGATATCCCTGTAGACCACATGCTGGGACAGCCTCTGCTGACAGATTACTTCAGACTGAAAGGCCTCGACGATCTCGTCATCGTATCGCCTGACCACGGTTCGGTAACAAGAGCCCGCAATATGGCAAAGCCTTTTAACGTACCTATCGCCATCATCGATAAGAGACGCCCTGAACCTAACAAGAGCGAGATCATGAATATCATCGGTGATATCGAGAACAAAAACTGCATCATCCTCGACGACATGATCGATACCGCAGGCACTATCTGCAACGCAGCAAAGGCACTCAATGACCTCGGTGCAAAGAGCGTATATGCATGCGCGACTCACGCCGTTCTTTCGGGACCGGCCATCGAGAGGATCGAGGCGAGCCCGATCAAAGAGATGGTGCTCCTCAACACTATTCCGATCCCTGAAGAGAAGAGACTCAAAAAGATCACCGTGCTCTCGGCAGGTCACATCTTCGCGGAGACTATCTCGAGAGTCTACTCGAACAAGGCTATATCGGTAATGTTCAATTCATAATTTAATGGGACTTTTCAGAAAAGAAAAAAAGGCGCCGGGATTTGCCGAAGATACCTACGTAATAGCAGGACTTGGCAATCCCGGTAAAGAATACGAAGATACAAGGCACAATATGGGTTATAAAGCCATAGATGTGCTTTCTTCGAATGAGAATATTGAGGTAAGAAAGAGCAAATTCCACTCTGTCATCGGACAGGGACGTATCGCCGGCAAAAAGGCCATACTCGTGAAACCCGAGACTTATATGAACAGGAGCGGGATCGCGGTAAGGGAATCGGCGATGTATTTTAACGTGCCTCCTCAGAACCTCATCGTCATTTATGATGATATCGATCTGCCGGCAGGTTCGATCCGTATCAGAAAATCCGGCGGAGCGGGCACTCACAACGGAATGAAGAGCGTTGTTGAGCAGCTCGGCACAAAGGACTTTGTAAGGATAAGGATCGGAGTAGGTGCCGCAGAGGCAGGGGAAGACCTTGTGGACAGAGTCATAGGCAAGGTGCCTAAGGCGGAGCAGGAGCTTCTTCAGAAAGCCGCGGCAGAAGCTGCGGATGCGGTGGCCGATATACTGGCTTCAGGTGTCGACATCGCGATGAACAAACACAATCATGTAAGCGTGAAAGAGCAGAATGATAACTAACCACAACGGCATCAGCGGCAGCAGAACGGCATATATGCTGGCCGCGAAAATAAGGGAGAATAAAAGACTTCTTACAGTGGTCTCCACCGGGCAAGCAGCGGCTCGTCTGGCCGAAGACCTCGTTTTTTATTTGCCTGAGCTGAATGTTATCGTTTTGTCCGAAGAAGAACCCGTAGAGATACTGTATGAGGCGCGCGACAGAAGCTCTCTTATAAAAAGGATACAGGCACTGTCTGCCCTTGACGGAAAGGCCCCGGCTGACACGGATGAAGAGACCGGTAAAGGTATGACAGCAGTCATCGCTCCGGTGAGCGCAGCGCTCAGACTCACCGAATCACCTGAGAGGTTCAGAAAGGGCATCGTAAGTATCAGGACCGGGCAGCAGATCGATCCTCATGATCTGAGGCAGCAGCTTTCAGCTGCCGGATATATGGCTGCGGCTGTCACGGAATCACCGGGCGAATTCACATCCCGCGGAGGGATACTGGATATATTCCCGCCGGCAATGGAAGAGCCGGTAAGGATAGAGTTTTTTGACGATGAGATCGATTCAATCAGGACCTTCGATACGGAGACACAGAGGTCCACGGGAAACCTCTCAGAGGTGACGGTATCGCCTGCAGCGGAATTCATTCCGGATAACGCAGAGAAAGAAAAAGCACTCGGCGCGATCATGAAAGAATACGGCCGCATACTCAGGCGCTTTGAAAAGGAACACGCACATCCAGATGTAAAAGATGGCAGAGTAGATGCAGTGGAAGCGCACAGAGGAAGGGTGCGTGACATCTTTGAGCATAACGGAAGCTCCCAGATCTTTGCCGACTTCCTCGAATACTTTGATGTAGAGAAGTGCAGACTGTGGGATCACGCGATAAGCTGCGGCATTGCCGTTTCTGATCCGGCTTCCATAATGAGCGTACTGCCTGAGTCCG
Organism: Mogibacterium sp.; assembly: GCA_017469325.1. The sequence goes on from JAFUGO010000107.1 coordinate 4,882, forward strand.
CGACAGAAGAAGACTTCTTTGATATATACAAAAATGCTTCCGGAATAACAGCCAAGCGTGATGTGGATATATACACACCTTTCCCTGAGGCGGTCGCCGGCGTTGAAAAGTTTGACAGGATCGACAATGTGAAGAGCAGGCAGATCGCTCCTTTCAACGGACATATTGAGCTCTTCGCATCCGAGACAGAAAAGCTTGCCTCAGCGGGGTACCGCATCGTGATCGCTGCGGGCTCAGCCGAAAGGAACGACAGGGTAAGGGAATACCTCGAGATAGCAGAGGTAAGCGGCGACATAGCGTACAGGACGGGCACTCTGTCGACGGGCTTTGTTATGGAGGATGACCGCATCTGCTTCATCACGGGCGGTGATATATTCTCCGGGAATATAAAGAATGAGCGCAGAAGGCCAAAGCGCAAAAGCTCAAGAGACAGCATACAGTTCTCGGATCTTCACAAGGGAGATTACGTAGTCCACGAAGTGCACGGCATAGGCCGCTTTGAAGGGATCGCACCCGTTACTGCCGACGGGATCACCAGAGACTATCTCCTGATAAGATATGCCGGTTCAGATATGCTGTATATCCCGACGGAACAGCTGGATGTGATCCAGAAGTATATCGGTAATTCCGGAAACGCTCCGGCTCTTTCGAGGCTGTCCGGCGGAAGCTGGAAGCGCACAAGAGAAAGAGCCCGCAAGGCCATAATGGAAATAGCCGAAGACCTCGTGAAGCTTTACGCAAAGAGGAAGGCTGAGGGCGGTTATGCCTTTGGAAAAGACACCGTATGGCAGACGGAATTCGAAGAAGCTTTTCCTTATACTGAGACAGACGATCAGCTGAGAGCCGCTGAAGAGATAAAGGAGGATATGCAGAAGCCTCTTCCTATGGACAGGCTTCTCTGCGGAGACGTAGGCTACGGCAAGACGGAAGTCGCCGCAAGGGCAGTGTTCAAATGCATCTCCGAAGGAAAGCAGGCAGCCATACTGGCTCCTACGACGCTTCTGGTGAACCAGCATTATCATAATCTGCGGGAGCGTTTCGAGAACTTCCCGTTCGAGATAGAGGAGCTGTCGAGGTTCAGATCCAAGTCGGCTCAGAATGCCACGGTAAAGGGCATAAAAAACGGACGAGTCGATCTCGTCATAGGCACTCACAGGATGCTTTCTGATGATGTGAAATTCAAAGACCTAGGGCTTCTTGTCATCGACGAGGAGCAGCGCTTCGGAGTGCGCCATAAAGAGAAGATCAAAGAGCTCAGAAGCAACGTTGACGTCCTGACTCTTTCAGCGACACCTATACCGCGCACGCTCAATATGTCTCTGACGGGCATCAAGGACATCAGCCTTATTGAAGAGCCTCCAGGAGACAGGATACCCGTGCATACATTCGTAACTCCTTACGACGAGGAGCTTCTGCGAAACGCGATCGAGCGCGAGTTGGCAAGAGGCGGTCAGGTATTCGTGGTCAATAACAGGATCACCGGACTCAACCAGGTCGCCGAGGCTATCAGCAGGCTGGTCCCGCAGGCAAAAATAGGTATAGGCCACGGCCGGATGAATGAAGAGACGCTGGAGAACACTATGCTCGACTTCATTGAAGGGCACATAAATGTTCTCGTGGCGACGACGATCATTGAAAACGGCATCGATATACCAAACGCGAATACAATGATCATACTCAATGCCGACAGATTCGGTCTTGCCCAGCTTTATCAGCTGAGGGGCAGAGTCGGAAGGAGCAGCCGCCTGGCTTACGCATATCTCATGTATCAGCCGGGAAAGGTCCTGACCGATATCGCAAGAAAGAGACTTGCCGCCATAAGGGAGTTCACGGAATTCGGAGCGGGATTCAAGCTCGCAATGAAGGACCTCGAGCTCAGAGGCGCCGGCAATATACTGGGCGAAGCGCAGAGCGGTCATATCGAGAGCATAGGATACGAGCTCTACTGCAAAGAGATCGACAGAGCTGTCAGGATGCTCAAGGGTGAGGATGTCGGCGAAGCCAGGTCAGACATAACCATAGACCTGCCGATCAAGGCTTCGATACCGGCTTCATATATAGAAGATGAATCACTCAGGCTCGAAGCATACAGGCGTATCGCCGGGATCATGGACAGCGACGACGCCATGGATGTCACGGATGAGCTCACGGACAGATACGGCGATGTGCCTGAAGATGCTCTGCAGCTGATCAATGTGGCAGAGATAAGGTCTCATGCCGAATATCTGGGCATATCACGCATATCGAGAAACGAGCGGTGGATAGATATAAAGTTCTCCGAGCATGTAAAAGTGCATCCGTACGTGTTTGTCATGGCGAAGTCGGAGTATGGCGACAAGGTGGCTCTGTCTGACGGAAGGGTCACGATGCTGAAATTCCATACGGGAAAGGACCTGGATATCCCGGCTCTCCTTGGCCTCATGAGGTTTTTGCGCGCGTCGGCAGAAGACGCAAAGCGTATGGAAGCCGATGCTGCAGGAAATTGAATCTCTGTTTAGAATAGTTCAAATTGATCATACGATACCGTATAATTACAAAGATCGATGCCGCGGACCGCTCAGGTCAGAAAGGTGGGACGGATGTTATTTAAGAATATCGGACTCATAGACGAGAACTTCGAATATAAAGAGAACATGTACGTCGGCACAAACTGCCACAACATAGTTTACATAGACAGCAAGCCGCCTGAAAATGAAGAGGCGTTTTTCGAGACCTATGACGGGACGGGAAAGGTGCTGATGCCGGCATTCTATAATGCTCACGGGCATTCACCGATGAGCCTGATGAGAGGCTACGGCGAGAACCTTCCTCTGGACAGATGGCTCAACGAAAGGATCTTCCCGTTTGAGGACAAGCTCTACAGCGATGCTGTTTACTGGTCCACACTCACGACCATGGCTGAATCGATGCGCTTCGGCATCGTATCCACAACCGACATGTACTTTTTCATCGACGATATGGTAAAGGCGGTGAGCACTTCAGGACTCAAGACCAATGTCTCACGTGCACTGACCAACTTCGGCACTCCGATATCCGAGAGCAAGTCTCTCGTGGAGGCAAGACAGTCGATAGAGATGTATTACGGCTTCGAAGACGGACGCATTCTTGTAGACGCAAGTGCTCACGCAGAATATACTAACGACTTCGAAATGTTGAAGGCGGTCGCGGATATGGCAAAGGAATACGGCGTCCGCACGCATATACACCTGTCCGAGACCGAGAGCGAACATAAGAACTGCATAGAAAAATACGGAAAGACACCGGCAGAGGTCTTCCTCGAAGCCGGGATGTTCGATGTTCCGGCGACTGCCGCACACTGCGTCTGGGTCACCGACAGCGACCTCGACATATTCAAAGAGAAGGGCGTTACGGTCGCGAGCAATCCGTGCAGCAATATGAAGCTCGCAAGCGGACTCTGCAAGGTGCCGCCGATGTACGCAAAGGGGATCAATGTTGCGATCGGAACGGACAGCGTCGCGAGCAACAACAGTCTCAACTTCTTCGAAGAGATGAAGCTCTTCGCATTGACCGGAAAGGTGACTTCGATGGACGCTTCGAGCATGACTCCTCAGCAGGTCCTCAGAAGCGCGACACGTGCAGGCGCTCTTTCGCAGGGACGCGACAACTGCGGCCTTGTAAAAGAGGGCTTCAAAGCCGACCTCATCGTAGTAGACATCAGCGGACCTAACTGGACTGCATGTGACGATATAGCCGGCGGACTTGTATACTCCGCGGACGGCAAGGACGTCTGCCTTACGATGTGCGACGGAATGACTGTCTACAGAGACGGCGAATACACCACTATAGATATAGAAAAGGCGGTAAGAGAGACGGAAGCTGCAAAGCAGCAGATCCTGTCCAGACTCTGATCCTGGGCAGACCGATATAAAACGGATAATGAACGATAACGACGATAAGATAAAAGAAACAGAGAATAACGCGCAGAACAAGTCACAGGCGCTCCTTACGGGTGCCACCATACTTGTTATTGCCGGGATCGTAAGCAAGATATTCGGCGCTATATTCAGGATACCGCTGACCAATATGATCGGCGCAAAAGGGCAGTCCTATTACAGCGCCGCTTATGCTGTCTATAATCTTCTGTTTGTTATAGCCACTGCGGGATTCCCGGTAGCTATATCGAGGATGGTATCCTCAAGGATAGCCGAAGGAGACTTCATAAATGCGCACAAGTCATACAAACTTGCAATGAAAGTATCCTGGGCGCTCGGTATAACATCATTTGTCGTGATGTTTTTCGGCGCCGGGGCTATCGCGAATTTCTACAGAAACCCGGGATCCGAGGCTTCGATGAAGGCCGTTGCCGTTGCGCTGCTCTTCACTCCGCTTCTGGCATCGATGAGAGGATACTACCAGGGCCGTCAAAACATGAAGCCTACCGGACTGACGGAAGTTGTAGAGCAGATGGGGCGCGTCGTAGTGGGACTGGCTCTCGCGTACGCGTTCTACAGGACCAGCCTCGAATACGCCGCAGCCGGCGCGACCTTCGGAGCTTCGGCAGGCGTCATAATAGCTCTTCTCGTTATGACTATCATATACAGAAGGGACAGAAGTGAACGCGAACTTCTTCTCGGGAACTCCATAGTCAGAGAGGAGAGCGATAAGAGCAGACTCAAAGAGCTGTTTGCTTTCCTTATCCCGGTCACAATAGGCGCTTCGGTAATGCCTATCATGTTCAACATAGACGCAGCCATAATAGTAAGGAGACTCATCGAGACCGGATGGGACCGCTCCATGGCGGAAGACCTCTACGGACTGATGGGAGGGTACTGCGATCCTATCATCAACATGCCGGGAATATTCATCGATGCGATATGCATCAGCCTTATGCCTGCAGTAACAGCGGCGTTCACTCTTAAAAACAAGAAGGAACTGGACGGACATATAAAGACAGGCCTGAAGACCATGATGATAATCGCCTATCCTTGCACAGTAGGTCTTATCGTGCTGGCACGGCCTATCCTGACCATGCTCTTCTATAAGCAGCTTGATGAAGCTATCATGGCGGTCCCGACGATGCGCATCCTGGCACTGACCATCGTGACGCTGTCTATAATGAGGACGTTCTCGACATGCCTGCAGGGCATCGGAAAGATGATGCTCCCTGTGTGGAATCTGCTTATAGGAGCAGTGGTAAAGGCTGTCGTGTCATATATCCTGCTCGGTATACCTTCGATCAATATAAACGGCGCAGCTGCGGGATCCGTGATCGCTTATGTGACAGCGGGCATCCTCAATTACAGAGCGCTTCGCAAGTATGCGGATATCACCATAGACATGAAGAGCGTCTTCATAAGACCTCTGGTCTCATCGCTTATCATGGGCGTGGCAACGGCAGCTTCGTACAGGCTGGTATTCCTCGTCACTTCGCATAACGCTCTTGCGACGATGATCTCGATAATCGTCGCGGTCGCGGTCTATTTTGTGACTTCGTTCCTGATCGGAGCGGTCACAAAAGAAGAGGTCGAACTCATACCAAAAGGGGAGCTTCTGTACAGGATCGCGGTGAAGCTGAAAGTGGCGAAATAATGCCCTCAGATAAGCGCAAATCCTTTGTTTACGGCGACTTTAGTGGTTGACTATTGCGGGCATAAGCACTTATAATAGCAATAGATTTTAAGGTCGCTTTCAAGGAGGATTTTATTATGAATAAAGCAGATCTGGTTGCAAAGGTTGCAGATAAGACCGGTTTCAAGAAGAAAGATGCAGAAGTGGCTCTTGACGCTGTTCTCGAGACTATTGAAGATGCTCTCGTAGCAGGCGATAGCGTAAGACTTATCGGCTTCGGAACATTCGAGACAAGAAGCAGAAAAGCAAGAACAGGCAGAAACCCACAGAAGCCGGATACAGTTATCTCGATCCCGGCTTCCAAGGCTACTGTATTTAAAGCAGGCAAGTCCCTCAAGGATGCAGTTAACAAGTAATTCATTGACTTGATAAAAAGAGAAGCGGGTAGCCTGACGGCTATCCGCTCTTTTCTATATATAAACTTTACAGGAAGTATCAGTATTATGAGATTGGATAAATACCTTAAAAACTCAAGGATCATCAAAAGGCGCACAGTTGCAAAAGATGCGTGTGAACAGGGCAGGGTCGAAGTAAACGGAAAAGTTGCCAAGCCCGGACTCGAACTCAAGACAGGAGATGTGATACAGGTCACATTCGGCTCCAATGTTCTTAAAGTACGCGTCCTGTCGATGCCCGAGACCGTGCGCAAGGATGACGCGGGTTCACTCTATGAAGTGATCAGCTGATCCTGCCGGCCTTTACGTTCTTAAGTACATACCTGTCGACAAGAACGATGAGGACGGCCATGACAGGTATGGCGACCAGTTCCTTGACGGCGCGGCTTGCAAGAAGCACCGTAAATCCTTTACCTATTATAAACGTAAGCCACCAGGTATTAAGAAGCAGATTTACAACAAGGCACACGAGCGCAGAAGCCAGAAGAGCTCTCGCGAGTGTGACTTCTTTTTTGTAGAGGACCCATCCGAAGATAAGACCTGTCAGTATAGCCGAAACCGTAAAACCGGGGAAGAACTGACCTGTCGGAAGCAGCCATGCCCCGATAAGATCGGCCAGAGCATAACCTACGGCAGCGACAACAGGTCCGTAAAGGATAGCCAGAACGGCTATAGGCAGAAAACCGAAGCCGATTCTGAGGAACGATATGTTGATAGAGACCAGCTTTGAAAGTACAACGGATAGTGCCACCATAAAGCCGGTTATGACTACAACTTCGGTCGAGAATTTCTTTCCTTTCATAATAAAAACCCTCCTTTGTCCAGTAATTGCAACACTTTAAACGAAAACGCACAACTGCAGCAATTGCCTTTCAAGAGGGTTACCCTTGCTTTTTATTGATCTGCAGTAGCGGATGCAATATCAAATCGCAACTTTGAAAGTTTTCGTTCCCGGGCAACATCCCATCCCAGGGACACTTAACGCTTGATATTTACTCTACGAGAACGATTTTAGCATAGTTTACAATTTGTTTTCAACAATTATATATGGCGGGTTCCGGCGGTATTATGCGGGTTTTTGTTTGCCAGTCATCGCGGACTGTATGTCATATTAATAAAGAAGACATATATGTTTCTTTATTAAA
>JAFUGO010000108.1 GCA_017469325.1 Mogibacterium sp.
AGCTCGGGAACCTCTCCTGCTGGATCCTTGTCATGTACAGTATGTCGAGATCAGGGATAGCGTCCTCAAGGCTCGTTACCTCGCGCCACTCGACTCCGGCCTCGTCCAGCTTTTCTCTGATGTAGCCCGGTATACGCAGCTCTTCCGGAGCTATCATGATGTATTTTACGTTCTCATATCTGAGCAGCGCTTCTATGAGCGAGTGCACCGTCCTGCCGTACTTGAGGTCTCCGCAGAGGCCGATCGTAAAGTTGCCGATCTCACCCTTCTTGCGGTGTATCGTCATGAGGTCGGTGAGCGTCTGTGTCGGGTGGAAGTGTCCTCCGTCGCCCGCGTTTATGATAGGTACTCTTGACCTCGCCGCGCCTACGACCGGCGCTCCCTCTTTAGGATGTCTCATGGCTATGATGTCGGCGTAGCAGCCGGCCATCACTATGGTATCCGCTACAGTCTCTCCCTTTGCCGATGAGCTGCTCTGCGCCTGGTCGAACCCCAGTACATTGCCGCCGAGCTCCATCATCGCAGCCGTGAATGAAAGCCTTGTTCTTGTGCTTGGTTCAAAGAAGAGTGTTGCCAGTTTTTTGTGCGCGCATATGGTCTGGTAAGCCTCCGGAGTTTCGATGATGTCATCGGCCACCTCCATCAGATGCTTCAGCTCCTGCACGCTCAGGTCTGTAATGTTGATCAGATGCCTTGTTTCTTCCATGAGATCTCCTTTCTTCTTTATCTATTTTCTTCTCCAGTCAAGATCGAGGCCGTTGGCAACGATGGTGATGAAGTCTTGTACGTTGGTTACTATTGTGGTCGCTGCGAGGCTGCCTCTGTCGAGCAGCTTGTTGACCACGAATTCGTCGGCGTCGACCGTATAAAGGAATACAGGTCTCACCGTGCCGTCTTCGCGCACTCTGAACGACGGGGTCATGTTGCCGACTGCTATGGTATGGAGCATTGTCGCCAGGCAGATGACGGTAGTCGCCTTTTTGACAGTCTGTCTCATGACGTTCTGCCCCTCATACACATCTCCTATTACCTCAGGAATAGGCCCGTCATCCCTGATCGACCCCGTGAGGATGACCGGTATGTCGTTCTTTACGCAGCTGTATATGATGCCGTTGTCGATGTCGTAGTCCTCTATGAACTGCGGGATCGAGCCGCTGCGGCGGACCTTGTTGTCCACGTCGAGGTGGTTGTAGTGACCGTTAGGCATGCTCTTCTGTGTGTAGATGTCCTGGCCGAGCGCCGTATTGAGCAGTGCTCCCTCAAGATCGTGTGTCGCGAGTGCGTTGCCGGCAAAGAGAGCATCCACGTATCCGTTCTCTACAAGAGCCTGCATGCAAGCTCTTGCGTCATGGTCAAAGGCAAATGCCGGACCCATGACCCATACGATGTATCCGTTTTCTCTCTCGTAATTGAGCAGTTCGAAGAGTCTGTCGTAATCGCGTGCGTATGATGTCTCTCTGCTGCGGCCCTGGCGGAATACGAACTGGTCATCCAGATCATCAGCATCCTCTGCAAAGCCCTTTGAGTGGACATATATCCCCTCGTGTCCGTCTTCGCTCCTGCCGAGAACTACCAAATCGCCTTTTTTGATATTGCGGTTTTCTACCACGTCCAGCCTGCCGTCGGGTCTCAGTATCACGCTGGAGTCCATGCGGCTCTCCTCCGCGAGCTTCCACTCACCGTTCACCTTGAAGTATTCGGGGAACATCGATGTGCTGTGGAAGTATTCAGGTGCGACTCCGTCCATGTCTGCGGCTTCGAGCCTGCAGTCAGGCGCGTTGATGAGCTCTTCACGTGTGAAATCAGGTTCTTTATATTCCGGTATTTTGAATGTCATTCTCTGGTTCAACTCCTTATTCTTCTGAAATATCTTCTGTATCTGCCGATCTGTGAACGCCGGCCATCTCCATCTGACGCTCGTGCTCCTCTTCTGCCCTTCTGAGACTCTCGCCGAGACCCGTGAGCGCATCAAAAGGAGCGAACTGCTTGGCCCGCTGTGCCCGCGGCATCTTAGGTCTTGATGAAACGGGGCGTTCCCATATCCGCTCTTTTCCTATTATACTATTGTCTTTCATAATTTTGCATCATTCTTTATGGCCGCCGACCTGATGATTTCTCTCGCGCGTGGTGGCTGCCTCCTCGAGATCCATGCCTCTGAACATGGCATCTTTACCGTACTTGTTCCTTATTGAATTGACCGCTTCCTGCAGAGCGGCGTCCCTCTTCATGCGCGCTCTTACCTCCGCGGCGGGGTCAGCCATGTTCGCTTTGCGCATCTGGCCCTTTGTGCGTCCTTCCTTCTCTGCCTCGTCGTCCGCGAGGTCAAAGAGAGAGATCTGCCTGTCTGCCTCTTTAGGCTTGATATCGTTGAAATTCACGAATATGCGCCGCACGGGATACTCGTGATTGGTTATGCTGTCATAAAGGTCCGCCACTGCCGGCATGATCAGTGACGCCGCATCGGTATTGATCCCGAAGGACACCGAGCCGTGCGACATAGGCACCTTCAGGGCGTTGCTGTATCCTACCGCGATGGAGACGTTCTGAGTCACCATCCCGGCCGCGGTCATCTCGTGGCACAGGCCCTCGGTCATCTCCTTTACTATGAGCATGCCTTCGGCGTTGGTGTAGTCGCGCATCAGCACCTGGCCGTGAGACAGCGAGTGGCTCTTGTTCTTATATCCCTTTATGTCCGACATCTCCGTCGGCTCGATCCCGTAGGCGTGATCTATGAGCAGCTCGGCGTCTATCCCGAACATCCTGTACAGAAGGTCCTCATCGCGGGCCGCGAGCTCAGCGATCCCGCCCATCGTCGTTATGCCGATGCGTTCAAACTTGCGTGCCGTTGCCCGTCCTATCCTCCAGAAGTCCGTAAGCGGCCGGTGGTCCCACAGCTGCTCCTTATACGCGGTCTCATCGAGCACCCCTATAAAGTCATCCGCGTGCTTTGCGATTATATCCATCGCGATCTTGGCGAGGTACATGTTGGAGCCGACGCCGGCAGTAGCCCTGACGCCGATCCTCTCATAGACCTCTTTCATCAGGAAGTCCGCCATCTGCTTCGGATCCATCCCGTATCGTTTCAGGTAGCGGGTCACATCTATGAAGACCTCGTCTATGGAGTAGACGTGCATGTCTTCGGGAGCGATGTAGTCGAGGTACACCTTGTATATCTCTGCCGCGTACTCCATGTAAAGATTCATGCGCGGGGGCGCCATTATATATGAGAAGTTCTTCGGGATCTCGAACACCCTTGCCCTGCCGCTCACACCGCGCGCTTTCAGAGACGGGGACACGGCAAGACAGATCGTGCGGTCGCTCCTCGTCGGGTCTGCGACTACAAGATCCGTTGTCATAGGATCAAGTCCTCTTTCGACGCACTCTACCGACGCGTAAAAGGACTTGAGGTCTATGCATACAAATGACCGTTCCCAGCTGCCGTAATCCATTTAATCTTCTCTCCTCTAGCCGAACTGCCGTCTGTATTCCACCGGCGTCATGCCCTCGGTCTCAGTGAAGTTCTTTGTGAAGTAGCTCTGCGAGCAGAACGCGAGCCTGTCCGCGATATTCGCGACTGTAAGATCCGTGTCGCGCAGCATGCGCTTTGCCTCCAGCATCCTTTCCTTGAGTATGAACTCGCTTATAGTCATGCCGAGCTCTTCCTTAAATACCGAAGAGGCGTATGTGCGGCTGATGCCGACATGCTCCGCTATATCTGCGAGCTCTATCTTCTCTGTGAGATGTTCCTCTATATATGTCATCATGCGCGCGAGACGCGGCGTATGCTTTTTCTCTTTGAGAACGTACTTCATCTTTACGGCGTAGCTGTGGGCCATGCCGTGGACGAGGTCGTAAAGATCGGGCATGGAGACTGCGTTGTCGAATTCCTTTATGAACTCGTCGCGGATATCGTAGGCCACCATGTCGAGAAGGCCTGACTGTATCGCCACCAGGCACATCTCGTTCGCGGCGCCGACCGACTCGTAGTACATCTTGTCCATGGCCTCGCTGTAGCTTCCGCATCTGTTGTAAAGAGCGGTCGGATATTCGTAGTTCTTCTGCGAGAGCGCAGCTATCGCTTCCGCGTCACCGGCTGCTATCGCTTCGAAGTACGGCTTCTTGCGCGCGTACGGAAGATATATCTGATTGCGCCTTGTACGGCTCAGTATAAGGTTTGCAGTTTTCTTTTCTGCCATTGAGTATCCCTCTTTATCAGGGCCCTGTCCGGGTGACCGGAGGCCTCAGAATCAAAAACGAAATAATATTACACCATTCGTAATATTATTATAGCATATGGCCCCGCAAATCAATAGAATTTAGATGTAAATGATGTTGTTCCTGCAGGCTGTCAGTTCAACTCGCAAGAGTATGTTTGCGGACAACTCAGAACGGATTCTCCGGTCTACGGGGAGAGTCCTCTTAAAAACTCGATATGAGATAGTGCTTTGAAGAAACGGCTATGCACAGGCTGATGGGGTCGGCTTGTTCAGAGTCGTTTTTTCATTCCACCGAAAAAGGAGGTCCGGATCTTTGTCCGGGCCTCCCGTTTGATGTTTCCTTTGTTCCGGGTCTGCTATTTTACATAGACCTCGGATCCCGACTTGCAACATATCCAGCCGCCCGAGATCTTGATCCAGTTGCCGCTCACCTTCTTGCATGTGACTTTCTTACCCGGTTTGAGTACTGCATACTTGCCCGAGTACACCTTCTTCTTCATGCTCTTGCTGAGCGAGCTTCTCTTTACTCTTCCGTAATTGGTTCCGTGTCCCTTGCGGATGTTGAGAGCTGTCTGAATGGTGTAGGTCTTGCCCTTCTTATACTTTATTGTGCTGGCAACAGTATTTGATGTTGATGTTGTGACAGTGCCGATGTATGAGGACTGCGCCTTGCTTGCATAAGTCAGGTAGTTGGCAGCAACACTCGTCAGATCCTGTGTAGTCTTGCCTGTTGTCTTGTCGGCGATCTTAAGAGGCACGAGTGCATATCCGCCGTACTTGCCGATTCCCTTGATATACGCAAAGCCGTTGCCCTTGGCGTTGTTTCTGATACCGCCTACGATGTAGTCCGTGCCCTGCTTGAGCTGGGTCTTGCCGTTGTAGATGTTGAACTTAGGAGCCTTGGCGTCATTGACACTCAGTGTCGTTCTGCCGTAGATCTTAGCTACGCTGCTCTTCGCGACCTTCTTGTTGAGATACCAGAAGTTTACGTCGGTGTTGCCCTTGATCCCCGCGAGGTTCAGGATGCCGTTGATCTTACCGCTGCTCGAATACTGCCACTTAGTATAGTTGACAGGCGACTCGCACTTAGAGTAGTACTGAGCGCACCAGAGGTCAACATCCGCCGCGAACCTGCTTGCGTCGAGCTGGTTTCTGAAGAACTGCAGGTTAGCATAGATTCCCGGAGTGTATCCGTAGGATTTGATCCTGTTGCAGAAAGCTACAGCCGCGTTTGTCGCGTTCTTCTTGGATATGCCGTGAAGTCTTCCGAGCCATCCGCCGGCGAACTCGTAGTCCATGTACACAGGGAGCTCCAGGTCATCAGGTCCGATGCCGAGCGCCTTGAGTCTGGCTACAGCATAGTCAGCTTCTTTGATTCCTTCCGTAGCGTTCTTGGCCTGGGAGAATACATAGACACCTGTCATAACACCTGCGGCCTTTGCCTTTGAGTAGTGATTCTGGAACTTGCTGTCCAGATTCAGCTTGAGTGTCTTAGGACCGTAGTTGGTGTATGTGACTCTGAGAATGGTGTAGTCTACACCGGCAGCCTTGGCGCTTGCCCAGTTGGTCTTGTTGTTCTGCCAGTATGAAGCGTCGACGCCGTTGACTATCAGGTTGCCCGAGAAGCGCGCATTATGCGTGTAAGTCTTGTTTACAAACGGGCTCTTGCTGGTGAATCCCGAAGCGGCATCCGCCTGACTTCCGAACATCGGCGCTGCTGCTGCCATTACGAATGCAAGCACCAGGGCTATCGCCGTATTCAGTGTTCTTCTTTTTCTTTGAGAGTTCATGTCTTTCCCCCTTTTTTATTGTCAGAATGTCGCGACCTCAGGTTCGCAGGCTTCGCATCTGTCAAGTTTCTTTATGTAGAGTACCGGGCCTTTCTCCTTGTAGGCTTCGGTATATTCGCAGCGCACCTTGGCTGTTATCTCTATCCAGTCTCCCACCGAGAGCTTCTCGGATCCGGAGTAGTATGCCAGGAGTCCCGCAAACTGTATGTCGGCCTCGCAGCACGTCATCACGTGTCTTCCGAAGGCGAACTGTCCTTCCGGAAGCTCATCCGACAGCGCTACCCTTCCTTTTATAATGAAGGTCTTGCCGTCATAATCGTCTTCGTTCTCGTTGATGTCTCTGTACCACTCCGCGTACCACTCGTCCTCGATCTTTATCTTTGATGCCTTCATGTCGTAAGGCAGAGGATCGATGATGTCATCAGGCTCGATGTCGTCCGGGCCGTACTCGTAGACTATCATGTTGCGGCGGTTCGCTATCCTGACCTCCTTGTGGTAAGGCATCTTGTCGAAGCCCTTCTCACAGCGGTTGAAGACCACCATGTCTGCCGTCTGCATCTTGTTGAAGCAGAGCTGGCGCATATTCTTGTTGTACATCATAAAGGTGGTGGTATCGAAGAGCGCCATCTCCTGCGCGATCAGCCAGCCTCTCGGCATAGCCGCGAACAGCTTCTGATTCTCCCACATGCCGTTCATCTCGACCACGACTCTGTCGAATCCTCCCTGACGGTCCATCCTGCCAAGGTTCACCTCGTTGAGTTCGGCCTCGCTCCTGATGCGTTCCACTCTGACTCCCGGACCCACGAACTTCTCAGGCTCGTACTGCGCCTCGCCGTTCTCGCATATTAGGAGGAGCGTGCGCCCGTCATCGCCGAATTCGTGATTCTCAAGAGTTTCCTTTATAAATGTTGTCTTGCCTGCTCCCAGGAATCCCGTGAACAGGTATACCGGAATATCTCTCATTTCTTATCTCTTATATCCGCAGCCCCGCCTATGCCAGCTTGAAGAGCTGCTGCAGTTTTTCCTTATTTATTCTTGTTCCGATCACGGCTACCATGCCCGTCGCCTCGGCCTCGGTGTCTCTGACCTCGCCCTCGCCCGGAACGTAGTCAAATTCGAGCCAGCCGCCGTCGGCATTCTCTACGATGCCCTTTGCTCTGAGGATCTCGCCGCACTCATCCAGGCTGTCGATGATCTCTTCGAGCTCAGCTCTGGTGTACTTGTTGCTTGTCTGTGCGCCCACTTCATCGAACTCCTCATCTGTATCAGGACCGTGGTGGTGATGGGGATGAGGATGGGG
>JAFUGO010000109.1 GCA_017469325.1 Mogibacterium sp.
ATGAAGACTGCTCACGAGGCTTTCCAGACCTGGAAGAAGACATCTCTTGACGAGAGGATCCGCTGCATGCGCAAGCTGGCGACACTTCTCGACGAGAACAGATTCTACCTCGACGCGTGGAATGTTGAGGAGAGCGGCAAAAACTGGGGCGAGGCTGACGGCGAGCTCTGCGAACTGCTTGACTTCATCAACTCATACTGCGTGCATATTCAGGAGCTTGAAAAGGGCATCCCGTGCATTCAGACAAGCGAATACAACAAATGCGTATATATTCCGATGGGAGTAGGCGCAACCGTATCACCGTGGAACTTCCCTGTAGGTCTGTTTGCAAACATGCTGATCGCCGCAGCTATCACAGGCAACACAAGCGTCAACAAGCCTGCTTCCAACACACCTATCTCAGCTTTCAAGTTCTTTGAGGTCATGGAGAAGTGCGGAATCCCTGCAGGCGTTATCAACTTCCTTCCGGGCGCCGGCTCGGATATCGGTGATCTGATCGTAGATCATCCGCTGGTAAGATTCATCAACTTTACCGGCTCAAAGGAAGTCGGCTGCCGCATAACCGAGCGTGCCGCAAAGGTGCACCCGGGACAGAGATGGCTCAAGAGGGTAGTTGCCGAGATGGGCGGCAAGAACGCCATCATTATCGATTCTTCGGCAAACATCAAAAAAGCCGCTCAGGGAGTCGCGAGCTCCGCATTCACATTCCAGGGACAGAAGTGCTCTGCATGCTCGAGGGCTATCGTTTTGAAAGATGTACATGACGAGTTTGTTGAAGCTCTGATAGAAGAAGCAAAGGCTCTCAAGGCAGATCAGGGCAATGGCCGTGAAGACAAGACTATCGGCCCTGTATCCAGCCAGAGCGCGTATGACAAGGTAGTAAAATATATTGAGATCGGAAGAGAAGAGGGCAATATCGTATTTGGCGGTACATACAGCGATGAGAAGGGATACTTTGTAGATCCTACTGTTATCGACGGGATCAGCCGCACTGACCGCGTCGCAAACGAGGAGATATTCGGACCTGTAGTAGCTGTCATCGCAGTCGATTCCTTCGATGAAGCACTCGACATCGCCAACCAGACGGAATACGGACTGACGGGTTCTGTCTACAGCGAGACAAGAGAGAACGTCATCAAGGCAAAATCCGAATTCAACGTAGGAAACCTGTATTTCAACCGCAAGTGCACCGCAGCTGTAGTACTGCAGCACCCGTTCGGAGGATTCAACCTCTCCGGAACAGACCACAAGACAGGTACACCTAACTACCTTACAAACTTCATGTATCTGAAGTCGATCTCTGAAGATCTGACAAAATAGAAGTCAAATAATAAGTGCAGGCCGGTCTGAAAAGACCGGTTTTTTTGCTGCCTGATCGAGTGCAAAACGCTAAACCCAAAATAATTTTAGGGTTTTGCCCGTTTGTTCTTGTTTTGGTACAAATGGGGGTTTATAATTTATTTGAGAAAGATTATCCGCTTTCAGATAATGCAGGGGATAAGGCCATGAAAAACTACTACGACAGGACGTGGAAGATAGGTGAACTTGCCCGGATGTTCGACATCAATGTGCAGCTCCTGAGACATTATGACAAAGAGGGATTGCTGGTTCCGGAGATAAGAAATCCGGATAATAACTGGCGCTCATACAAATACGATCAGATATATCCGCTCGGCATGATAAGACTGCTGAGACAGCTCGACTGCTCGCTCGACGACATAGGGAGTTTTATGCCCGGACGCGATCCCGAGAGCACTGAAAAATACCTGAGAAAACGCATGAAGCTGGTCCGCGCGAATTACGAGAAACTGCTCAAGATGGAGACAGTGATGAACGACAGATTCGCTATGGTAAACCGCGAGATCAAATACGCTGCGTTCGATCAGGTTTTTGTTTGCTCTGAAGAGGAGATCCACTACATAGAGATCGGAGGCATAGAAGAGATATTCGTGAATGAGCTCTTCTACCTGTATCCGACCATAGTCTTCTATACGGGCGACAAAACAACGTTCGCGGTGATGATACCGGCCGAGGAGCTGGCGGATTTTGACAGGTACAGCGAAAGGATACGGATGCTCGCTCCCGGAGAGTACCTGACAGGATATCACAAGGGACCTCACGAAAAGATAAGAGAGACCTTCGGAAGGATGCGGGAAGCCGCACCGGGGATACTCGATGAGGGATGCAGCCTGAGCGATACGGAGATCTGCATAGACATAATCGACAAATTCATCGAAGCGGATAAGAACAACTTCGTAACAAAAGTGATGATAAAGATAAACAGGGACTAAAGCACTAATCTCAGAAAGGAGGGCAGAGCATGTCAAAGAAATACATCGGACAGGCGGTGACCAGGCTGGATGCACACGACAAGGCGATAGGGCGTATCAGATATACGGATGATCTGTGCGACAAAAGCGCTCTTGTGATCAGAGTGCTGCATTCCACCGTAGCCAACGGCATCGTCAAGTCGATCGATACGAGCGAAGCCGAAAAGATACCCGGCGTGGTGCGTGTCTTCACATGCTTCGACCTGAAAGAAAAACACTATTACCCGACAGCGGGCCATCCATGGTCAACAGATCCGGCTCATCAGGATATAGCCGACCGTCTCATCATGACGGACAGGCCGCTTTTCTACGGCGATGATATCGGAGCCGTTGTGGCGGAGGATGAGGTCGCTGCGGCGCAGGCGCTGCGCGTACTTGAGAAGAGCGTCGAATATGAAGAACTGCCATTCGTGCTCGACGCGCAGGAAGCCATGGAAGAGGGCGCGCCTCTGCTGCATGAGAAATACCCGAACAACGTGCTCGCTCATACCGAGATACATATGGGAAGCGTAGAAGAAGCCATAAAAGAGCCCGGCCTTACAAAGGTTGAGGGCTGGTATGAGACGCAGCCTGTGCAGCATTGCCATATCGAGAACTTCATCTGCTACGCGTACGGCGAGGGCGAAAGGACGGTAGTGGTATCGTCCACGCAGATCCCGCACGTCGTTCGCCGCGTCATCGGACAGGCTCTCGGAATGGAATGGGGCAAGTTCAGGGTCATCAAGCCGTACATAGGCGGCGGATTCGGAAACAAGCAGGACGTCCTGTACGAACCCCTCTGCGCGTGGATAAGCATACAGCTGGGCGGACGCCTGGTGAAGCTGGACGTTCCTCGTGAAGAGACCTTCATATGCAACCGAATAAGGCACGCCATCAGATACCACATCACTTCGTGGATGAGACCTGACGGCAGCTTTGCAGCCCGCACCATCAAGGCATGGTGCAACAACGGAGCGTACAGCTCGCACTGCCACGCCATAGCGGCTAAGGGACTGAACGCATTCCCTCAGCTCTACCCGTGCGACAACATCGACGGAGAGACCTGGACTGTATACACGAACCGCTCGGTAGCGGGAGCCATGAGAGGCTACGGAATGCCTCAGGCCAGCTACGCGTTCGAGTGCCACGCAGAGGACTGCGCGAGAGCCATGAAGATGGATCCGCTGGAGTTCCGCCGCAAAAACCTGATGCCGGTGGGCTACTACCACGCGTTCTCCAAAAACGAGCTCTATTCGGATACATTCAACCAGTGCTTCGACAAGGGTGCCGAGATAATCGGTTACTACGACAAGGTAAAGAAATATGCGAACCAGACGGGAGACATAAGGCGCGGCATCGCGGCATCGACGTTCTGGTACAACACGGCAGTTTATCCTATAGCACTCGAGACTTCATCCTGCCGGATCGTCATGAACCAGGACGGCTCGGTGCAGTTCCAACTGGGCGAGACAGAGATAGGCCAGGGCGCCGACACAGCGGCATCCCAGATGATAGCGGACACGCTCGGCATCCCTCTCAGCATGGTGCATCCGGTATCCTGCCAGGATACAGATGTTACGCCGTTCGGCACAGGCGTATACGCTTCCCGCGGCACATATACTCTCGGATTCTCGGTCAAGCAGACGGCACTTCTGCTCAGAGACAAGGTGCTTGAGGCGGCTCATCAGTTTACCCGCATGCCGGTCTACAACCTCGACATCGTCGACGGAAAGATCATAAGGACCACGGACGGCCGCGAGCTGATGACCATTGGAGAGCTTGCTCTTTCAAAGCTTTACACGACGGAAGGCTCGCAGCACCTGACCGCTGAGTCGACATATCAGATAAAGTCCAACGCGTACTCGTTCGGAGTCTGCTTCGCAGAGGTAGAGGTAGACATACCGATGTGCCGCGTAAGGCTTCTGAACATCGTGAACGTGCATGACTGCGGACAGGTCATCAATCCGCTGCTTGCAGCGGGTCAGGTCCACGGAGGCCAGAGCATGGGCATTGGGTATGCTCTGTCGGAGAAACTGATGTGGGATGCCAAGACAGGCAGACCTCTCAACAACAACCTGCTCGACTACAAGATGTCATCGTTCATGGATCACCCGAGACTGGTGGCGGACTTCGTGGAGAACTACGAGCCTACGAGCGCTTACGGCACAAAGGGACTCGGCGAGCCTCCGGTATGCCCGGTAGCTCCGGCCATCAGAAATGCGATCGGTCAGGCGACAGGTCTCTACATCAACGAACTTCCGCTGTCACCGCATACGCTCTTCAGAGAGTTCACGGACGGGGGACTCATAAACGATCCTTGGAGACAGGAAGAAGGAAAGGAGGGCAGGTAGTATGTATGATATGAAGGCGCTTTACGAAGCTGAAAGCGTGCAGGATGCAGTCAGACTGCGCCTGGAGCACCCTGAAGCTCAGATACTTGCCGGCGGTTCCGATGTGCTCGTTCAGATACGCGAAGGCAGAAGAGCCGGGGCGGAATTCATAAGCATCTATATGCTCGACGAGATCCGCGGAGTGACGATCGATGAAGAGGAGAACATCCGCATCGGATCGCTCACAAGCTTCTCGCATATAACCAATGACCCTATTATTCAGAAGTACATCAACGTTCTGGGCGAAGCCGTCGATATGGTAGGCGGACCTCAGATAAGGGCCATAGGCACCATCGGAGGCAATACATGCAACGGCGTCACCTCGGCCGACTCCGCATCGACACTCATGGCATGGGATGCCGTGATCGAGATAACAGGGGCAGAGGGAGTAAGACGCGTGCCTATCAAGGACTTTTACATCAAAGCCAAGGTGGTGGATATAAAGCCTGACGAGATACAGACCGCGATACTCATCCCGAAGGAATCCTATGACAGGTGCTTCGGTCACTACATCAAGTATTCGATGAGAAACGCTCTGGACATCGCCACCACAGGCTGCTCGGTCAACGTGATTCTGAGCGAAGACAAAAAGTCGTTCGAGAGAGTCCGCATCGGATACGGCGTCGCATCGCCTATACCTGTGCGCGCTCCGAGCGCCGAAGCATTCATAAACGGCAAAGATATAAATGACGCGAATATAAAGAAATTTGCGGAGACCGTGCTCGAAGACATCAATCCGCGTGACAGCTGGCGTGCCGGAAAGGCTCTCCGTCAGCACATCTCAGTGGTGATGGCAGAGAGAGCACTCCGCGAATGCATCAGACTGGCAGGAGGTGAGGTCAATGGCTAAGCAGTATAAAGTGGTCCACTGCACCGTAAACGGCAAAGAGATCGAGCAGGTAGTGGATGTACGCTCGTCACTCACCGACATGCTCAGAAACGACCTTCACCTGACATCCGTAAAGAAGGGCTGCGAGGTAGGAGAGTGCGGAGCCTGTACCGTTATCATCAACGGAGAGGGCTTCAACTCCTGCATATACCTCGCGGTATGGGCAGAAGGCAAGGAGATCTGGACTCTCGAAGGGCTCACGGGCCCCGGAGGAGAGCTCTCGGATATCCAGCAGGCATTTGTGGTTGAAGGCGCTATCCACTGCGGATTCTGCACTCCGGGCTTCATAATGACAAGCTGGGAGATACTGAATTCGGGCAGAGAGTACAGTGATGATGAGCTCAGGAAGGCTCTCTCGGGACACCTCTGCAGATGCACAGGATACGAGAACATCTTCAGGGCGGTAAAGAAGACCATGCTCAGGCATCTCGGCAAATATGAAGAGGCCGAGCTGGTGAACTCGCAGGGGATCACCGAATACCCTGAACCGATGCCTTTCAAATAGGTGAGGTAAGCAAGGAGAAAAATTATGGCAACTCAACTGTTAATGGCAAAAAAGCCTGAAGAAGCGATCGGCTCCAAAACGGCGTCGGCGGTCTTTGTGGCGGGAGGGACTGAGGTCAACCGTCTCGGTTCCGATGCCGCTAAAGCAGCTGACACTCTGATATCGCTCAAAAAATGCGCCGGGCTCAGTCAGATCGAGGAAGCGGGAGACAAAGTGCGGATCGGTGCGATGTGCACATTCCAGCAGCTCATCGAATCTGAGGCAGTGCCGGCATATCTGAAAGAAGCGGCGCACTTCATGGCGTCGCGCACGAAGCGCAATATGGCCACCATAGGTGGCAATATCGGAGCGCTCAGGGATGACTCATATCTGCTTCCTGTGCTCTTCGCGGTATGCGCAAGGGTAGAGGTGCTGACGGCCGAAGGGGCAAAGGACATCTGCGTCAATTCCTTCATGGAAGAAAAAGACGCGGGAGCCGATATGCTCATCACAACTGTCGTCGTGCCTAAGGACGTGAAGGTCGCATCGAAGCGCTACGCGAATACCGCTCAGAGCCACGCGGTGCTCACTATGAGTTCCGCCCTGACGGAAAAGGGCATCACTCTGGCGGCGGCTGTCAAAAACAGCGGGATATACCGCTTCAGAAACTTCGAAAAGCTTCTTGCGGATAAGAAGGAACTCAGCGAAGAAGAGACCCTGAAGTGGTTCGATGACAATCTGGACATCCCGGTGGAAGACGATATGTTCGGAAGCGTGCAGTATAAGCGCTATCTGATCGGATACACTGCATTCGATCTCTGCCGGCAGATCACCGGAGGAAAGGAGGCGGTAAGATGATCACCTGCACAATAAACGGCAAAAAACGTTCATTCGATATCGATCCGGCAAAGAGACTCCGCGAGATGCTGCTGATGAACGGAAACTTCGCGGTCCGTGACAGCGATGATGCGGAGGGATTCTGCGGAAGCGATACCGTCCTTCTGGACGGGACACCGGTGTTCTCCAATCTGGTGCTCGCCGGTGAAGCGGAAGGCTGCGATATCGTGACACCTGACAGCCTCGGAGACTCGATGCACCTTACGGTGGTCCAGCAGGCACTCATCGACGCGGGAGTCGTACAGAGCGCATACAACGCTCCGGCAG
>JAFUGO010000110.1 GCA_017469325.1 Mogibacterium sp.
GAAAAGGTGCATGATGCTGTGCACAAACAGATAAAGCACCTCGCGGGTGATCCCGGTCCCGTACTCCTCTGCCTGGCGCGGCGCCTGGACGTAGCAGATGACGACATCACCTATGAGGGTGCTCATCTCATCATCCAGGAGATCCTCCAGAAGGTCGTCATGCCCCTCAAACTGAGGGAAGCTCAGCACATCAGTAACGCTGTCCTTCTCGCGGTATTCGCGGTTGAGCTCGAGGATCTCAGCGTCATCGACTATCGTAACGCTGACTTCCGGCTCGTTCTCAAAGCTGTCCGTGTCCTTCTCTTTTCCGAACTCTGTTTTGAGCGCGACATCCGCCGCCTGCTCCATCAGGCTCCACATCTCGGGTGTAAGTCTGTCAAGTTCGTCGTTGAATACTATATTCATTCTGCTCCTGTTATCTTTCGCTCACTTTGTGGCCCTTTGATGAAGAGCTTTTGGCTTTGTTTCTGCTGTCATAAGTATCGTATGCGCGTATGATGCGCTTTACGAGCTCATGCCTGACTACGTCCACCTCGCTGAAGGTATTGAACTTTATCCCTTCGACTCCGCTCAGCACCTTGCGGGCTTCCTTGAGTCCCGACATCGTGCCCGCCGGCAGATCGATCTGAGTGATATCTCCGGTCACGACCACCTTCGAGTTGAATCCCATTCGTGTGAGGAACATCTTCATCTGCTCGCGCGTGGTGTTCTGCGCCTCATCGAGGATAATGAACGCGTTGTCGAGCGTGCGGCCTCTCATGTAAGCAAGAGGCACCACTTCGATCGCGCCCTTCTCGCGGAGTCTCGCCGCGGCTTCGAGTCCCAGCACATCGTAAAGAGCATCGTAAAGAGGCCTCAGATAAGGATCGACCTTTTCCTGCATGTCGCCCGGAAGGAATCCGAGGCGCTCTCCCGCCTCCACGGCCGGTCTTGTCAGAACGATCCTCTCTACCTCTTTGTCCTTATACGCCTTTATGGCCATGGCGCAGGCAAGATAAGTTTTGCCCGTACCGGCCGGCCCTATACCAAAGACCATGTCGGCCGAGCGTATGTTGTCCACATAGTCCTTCTGAGCCTGTGTCTTCGGTCTCAGCGGTCTTCCCGAATGGGTGTAGCAGATTATGTCTCTTGCCGTAGCCTTCTCGTCAAAGTTCCTGCCGCCGGCTTCCATCTCGATGAGATAATTGAGCTTCTGCGAGTCCAGCTCGGGTTCCACTGACAGCGCCTCGATGAGCTTGGCGACAATGCGCGCGGCAAGCTCGGGGTCGCGGCCCTTTATCGTGAGAGCGTTATTTCTGAGGGACATCTCCGTGCCGGTGAACTTCTCCACCGAGCGTATGTTGGCATCGTAATTGCCGAACAGTCCCTGCACGTTTATTTCTTCAGGTATCTCTAATTTGTATTCCATAGTCATTGATCAGGGCAAAGCCCCGGTGTGATCTCCTATTTGCCGCTCAGGAATTCCTTTACAGCCTTGTTTACGGCCGAACCGTCTGCCTTATCCTTGAGCTCTGCCATGGCGTTCTTCATAAGGACTCCCATGTTCTTCATGTTTGCCTCTATGTTGAGCTCGTCTGCGATCATTCTGACTTTCGCCTTTATCTCTTCTTCGCCCATTTCTTCCGGAAGGTACTCTTTGAGGATCTCGATCTCTTTCTTGTATCCTTCTACCATATCGTCTCTGCCGGCTTTTGCGAAATCAGCGAGAGCGTCGGTCCTCATCTTGACCTGCTTCTTGATGATCTTCACGATATCCGCATCGTCATCAAGGCTTACCCTCTGGTCTACCTCATACTGCTTGATCGCGGCTCTGACCATATTTACTGTCTCTTTCTTTACCGCGTCAGCGTTCTTCATGGCTTCCTTATAATCTGCCATCAGCTGTTTTTTTAATCCCATTTCCGTCTCCTTTTCTAAAAAAAATGCGAACCAACATCACAGGTCCGCATCATCATTTGCTATTAGTACTTACGAGCTTTCTTACGAGCAGCCTCAGACTTCTTTTTACGTCTTACGCTTGGCTTCTCATAGTGCTCTCTCTTACGCAGCTCCGCCATGAC
The DNA here is from genome assembly GCA_017469325.1 of Mogibacterium sp. The sequence goes on from JAFUGO010000110.1 coordinate 2,061, forward strand.
GCCATCGCGAGCGCAAGATCTCTTAAATCTCTTAAGAGCACTCTCCAGGCTCTCGTTTTCTCTTACTATAACCTGTGCCATATTCTTGTCTCACCTCCTGTCGTCTAAGGATTTGCTGCTTCAAACGCAACGAAGTGATTTTACTACTATCAAAACAGATTGTCAATAATATCTCCGGCCATCATTTTACGCCTCGAATCTCCGTCTTTGGCGAACTTTTCGGCCGCTTCTCCGTGGACCATCACTCCGTACATAAGCGCGGTATCGAGCTGATTGCCCTGCGCAATGAGCGATGCGATTACTCCCGCAAGGACATCCCCCGAACCTGCAGTGGCAAGACCGGAATTGCCTACCGTATTGAGGAAGAGCTTCTGTCCGGCTCCCTGATCTCTGAGAGAGATGAGCGATACATCGGATTTGACCACCATGCTTACGTCGAATTTCTCGGAGAACTTGCGTGTGTAGCCGATCCTGCTTCTTGCGACGATGTTTATGTCCTCGCCGCACAGCCTTGCCATCTCGCCCAGATGCGGCGTTATCACGCACGGACATTTCCTCTTGCGGAACGATTTGAGGTTGCGCGATATGAGATTGAGAGCTCCGGCATCAAACACCGCAGGTTTGCTGCCCGCGAGTATCTGCTTTACCAGGAGTCTTCCGACCGAGTCCTCCCTGAGGCCCGGGCCGATCAGGATGACATCGACGCCTTCCCTGAAGCCTTCGAAAGCTCCGAGCACATCATCAGGCTTGTACGGCACCGCAACTGCTTCGGGAACCGATACATTGAAGAATCCGCTGTACTTTGACGGGCAGAATATCTTTACCAGTCCGCAGCCGGCTCTGTATGCGGCCTTTGCCGCCAGCATCCCGGCTCCGAGCATCCCGTTCGAGCTTATCACGAGTCCTACCGTGCCGAATGTGCCTTTGTGGCCGTTCTCCGCTCTCGGGATCAGCGCCCTGTCTATGTTCTCTTTCAGGAAGCTGCTGTCGAGGACCTCGAGCTTGTCTGTCACATTTTCATAGCCGTCGCTCATCAGGCCTATATCCGTAACTCTGACCTCACCGCAGCACTCGCGTCCGGCCCCGAAGAATATCCCCGTCTTATAACTTCCGAACGTAACTGTCAGATCAGCTCTTATGGCCTCTCCCATTATGAGGCCGCTTGTCGCGTTCAGTCCCGAAGGCACATCCACGGCGACCTTTAATCCGGATTTTGAATTGATGTATTTGACCAGACGGATGTCGTCATCACTCAGGACCTTATTGAGCCCTATTCCGTACATGCCGTCGATTATGCAGTCATATCTGGCGTTGAGCACATTGCGCTCGATGCCTCTCATGCCTGAGATCCTTACCTCTCTGTGAGAGTTTACGAGTATGCTCATTTGGCGTTTTAGCTCGCTTCC
>JAFUGO010000111.1 GCA_017469325.1 Mogibacterium sp.
GGCTGCTGGCCGATCTTTCGGACAGCGACATAGACGCGATCGGACGCGCAGTGCATTGTCTCACTTTCCATCCGGAATCGCTCCGCGGCTGGAACGACGCCCAGGTGACTATGGGCGGAGTGGCTCTCGATGAAATAAAAGAAGCGACATCGGAGTCGCGTCTGGGCAACGGATTATAAAATAATGGCGCGCTCGCCGACAGGGACTTCCCGTGCGGCGGATTCAACCTGAGCAACGCCTGGCTCACAGGTCTTGCCGCGGCTGACGATATCGCTCGATGATGTGCCACGCGGCGCGTATACCGTCGCAGGCAGCAGATGTTATACCACCGGCATATCCCGCGCCTTCACCGGCAGGGAATATGCCTTTTATATTGCTCTCGCCGCTGTCATCCCTGACTATCCTCACAGGCGATGAGCTTCTTGTCTCGACAGCTGTCACTACAGCCGACGGGTCGTCATAGCCGTGTATCCTGCGTGCAAAATACGGGACGGCTTCTCGTATGGCTTCAGATGCGAAGTCCGGAAGGGAAGAGGTGACAGTGAGCATTCTCGCCCGCGCTTCGTCGTCGACTTTTTCACCCAGAAACTCTGCCATGGTGCAGCTTGGCGCGGTAAAGTCTCCGCCTCCGTTCTCGAAGGCCAGCCTCTCGTATCTCTCCTGGAATCTCACTCCTGCAAGCGCATCATCGCTCCCGAAGTCTTCGGTGCGAACATCGCAGAGGATGCCGCTGTTGGCAGTGCCGCTGTCGCGCTTTCTGTTGCTCATGCCGTTGACGCAGAGCTCACCGTCCTTGGTGCTGCAGACGACGACCTCGCCGCCCGGGCACATGCAGAACGAGTAGACGCCGCGTCCGTTCGATGCTTTGTAACTCAGCCTGTAGTCGGCAGGCGGGAGCTTGCCCAGATTCTCTCTTCCGTACTGGGATTCGTCTATGAGAGACTGAGGGTGCTCCATGCGGACGCCGATCGAGAAAGGCTTCTGCTGCATGGTGAGTCCTGTGTCGTTTATCATCGCGAAAGTGTCGCGTGCGCTGTGGCCTATGGCGAGTATGAGGGCCTCCGCCGGGATCGTCCTTGAGGGACCCGCAGGGGACTGATCCGCTTTGCCGGTATCAGCCGGGCCGGTGCTGCGGCCTGAATTGCACGTCACCTCTATCGCTTTGAGACGGCCGTCTTCGGTTATGAGCGATTCGAGCTTTGTATCGAAGAGTATCTCGCCGCCGAGGCTTTCTATCTTTTTTCGTATATTGACTATGACGACGCGAAGGACGTCTGTCCCTATATGCGGCTTGGCCAGGTACATGATGTCTTCGCCGGCTCCTGCTTCGTAAAACTCGCGGAGCACCTCGCGGATGAGGCTGTCTTTGATGCCTGTTCCTATCTTGCCGTCAGAGAAAGTGCCGGCTCCGCCTTCGCCGAAGAGCATGTTTGCCTCGGGGTCCAGTACGCGGTCCTTCCTGAATTTTTCGACCGCCTCCACGCGGCCTTCCATCGCCGGGCCTCTCTCGAGTATGAGAGGGCGGTATCCGCGCCTTGCGAGCTCGAGTCCCGCGAAGAGTCCCGCCGGTCCCATGCCTATGACGACAGGCCTCGATCCGAGCTCCTTATCACCGGGCTCAGGAAGGCACGGCTTTTCGGCTTTTGGATCGACGGCGCTGACATCGTCTGCGAACTTCTTAGGGATGCGGAGCTTTTTGTCCACGGTAAAATCCGCCGTGTACACGAACTGTATATGCGGCTTCTTTCTGGAATCCGTCGACCTGCGGCGGACCTCAAAGTCCTTTACGGCAGTCTCCGGTATGCGCAGCCTATGAGCGACTATACCCGGCAGGGCGGCCACCGGAACATCTATATCTGTCTTTATGCCTTTGAATCTGTATCTCATGTCCGCTTAATTGTATCCCCGCTCCGCCGTCGATGGCAAGAAAGAATGGCCCGGACTGTGAATTATCCGTGTGTTTTATGAAATATACGCGGCTTGCGGGGTGCATCAAAATCGCACGTATGATACAATCATTTGAATGGATAAAAGAAATCAGCGGAGGACGATATGGTGACTAAGAGAACAGACTATATATCCTGGGACGAATACTTCATGGGGATCGCGCTTCTCGCGTCAAAGAGGAGCAAAGACCCTAACACTCAGGTAGGTGCGTGCATAGTTGATCAGAACAACGTGATACTCGCGACGGGTTACAACGGATTCCCTAAGGGATGCTCCGACGACGAATTCCCGTGGGACCGCGAGGGCGAGAACACGAAGTATCCTTATGTAGTGCATGCGGAGCTGAACGCCATACTGAATGCATCGGGCAAGGACCTTCACGGAGCGAGGATATACGTTGCGCTGTTCCCTTGCAATGAGTGCGCCAAGGCGATCATCCAGTCCGGGATCAAAGAGGTCGTATACCTTTCGGACAAATACGCTAACACACCGGCGACTCAGGCATCCAAGCTCATGCTCACCACATCGGGCGTAAAGCTGACTCAGATGAAGCCTGTGATGGATACGCTCGAGCTCAACTACAAAGTAGAGAAGTAAGGCCGTGAATAACAGATAATAATTGGCGGGCCTGATGGCCGGTCAGAAGGAGATAAAGATGGTAAAGGTAATAATAACCGCACCGCGCGGCAAAATGGCAAGCCTCATAGTCGCGGACGCGGCATCGAGAGATGATGTTGAGATAGTAGCCGGGATCGGCCCTAAGGGAAGGGATTACATCGGCAGCGATATAGGCGAAGTCGCGATGATCGGAAAGAAGGCGGGCTCGCCCGTCGTCGATGATCTCGAATCCGTGATCGACGACGCCGACGTCGTCTGCGATTTTTCGACGGTCGAGCTCGGCATGGAAGTGCTTGAGGCGTGCCTTAAGCATAAAAAGGCTCTTGTTGTGGGCACGACCGGCTTCGATGCCGGGCAGCGCGCCCGCCTTGAAGCGGCGGCTCAGGAGATCCCTGTGATGATCGCCGCCAATACGGACCGCATGGTCAATGTAATGAGAAAACTTCTTATGGAAGCTGCCGCGCAGCTTTACGATGAGACAGACATAGAGATGGTCGACATGCACGACAACACCAAGCTGGATTCGCCGAGCGGCACCGCCCGCGAACTGGTCGAAGCCATGGGTGACGCGGTCGGCAGAGACCTCGTCTCTGATGCCGTATACGGCAGGCCGCTCGGCCGCCACCCTCGCGAAGAAGGCAAGGTCACGTTCCACGCCATCCGCGGAGGCGACACGCCGTCCAGCCACACCGTATACTTCTTTGGTGACGGCGAGCGTCTCGAGATCACACACCACTGTCTCAACTGGAAGGGCTGTGCAAAGGGAGCCGTCAATGCCTGCATCTGGATGGCTGACAAACCTGTCGGTCTCTACGGCATTCGCGAATCCATGGGGTTGTAAATGAATTCAGGCAAAAAGAAAGACATAACCGCAAACAGAGAACATAGAGGAAATAAAGCATTCAAGGGCATAGTAGTTGCTCTTATGCTTTGTTTACTCGTTTTTTGCAGCTCCGCCGCGGTATTTGCCGATCCCGAGAACGGCGATCCGAAGCAGCCGGTGACCATCACGGAGCCCGAGGGCGCCTTTGAGGTAACGGAATACGACTTCACCGCGCAGGTGGGCAAAGACCATTCATACAAAGTAGAAGAAAAGATCAGCGTCAATCTGCCCGCCGACCTTCAGATCATAGAATTCGCCATCCCGAGCGGCAACTTCCGCATAAGCGATGTAGAGGTCGAGAACACCGTATTCCAGGCGAATCAGGCATCCGAGGCGAGCAAGGTATACATCGCCGATCCCGAAAAACTCAGCAAGGGCGCGCACGTTTATACCATAAAGTACAACATACAGGAGTTCCGCGACCGCGACGATTCGAAGGACATGTTCTACTTCGACGTGCTGCTGCCGGAGTGGAAGCAGCCTATAGGCAAGGTGAACGTGAACGTGAGCTTCCCGGATGACTTCCCGTGGGACGACATGCAGTGCTACTCGGGACAGTTCGGAGTTCAGGACTCCACTAACAAGATCACTTTCAAGGCGAGCAAAAAGAACCGCACCGTGAAGGTCACGGGCAGCCTGGTTCCCGAGAATTACGGCATCACGCTCAAGGCCCAGCTGCCGGATGGCTACTGGGAAGGAGCTCTCGACGGAAGCTGGTCGCTGACGGCCATCACCGCGATCATGGCCGGCGTATCGCTGCTGCTCCTCATCCTCTGGTTCATAGGAGGCAGAGACCCTCGCGTAAAGAGGGAGCCTGTCACGAAGCCTATAGAAGGCCTGTCTCCTGTCGAGCTCGGCTACACATTCAACGGCAGGGTCCGCACGAGAGACGTGCTCCACATGATCATACAGTTCGCACAGAAGGGATACCTTCGCATCAGCGAGTACGAGCCTAAGAGATACAAGCTGATCAAGGGCGAGAGACCAACAGGCGAAGAGAAGATGTACAGAAACGCGCTCAAGATTCTTTTTGAGGGCGTCTACAAGGGCAGAGCTCTGGACATGGAGAGGATACCCGCAAGGGTAGAACGCATAAGAGAGGCGATTGCAGACGACGTCGCGGCAGGCTTCGCTTCGAGCGAGAGCGCGCCGTTCACACCGATCTCACGGGCTTTCAGATACGCAGGCGCTGCCATACTCGGTATAGGCATCGCGCTGGCAACGGGGATCTCGTATTTCTACAACTACCAGCAGCCAAACTATATTGAGAGCATCGTGACCGGGGCAGTCACGGCGGCAGCAGCGCTCCTGCTGTGCGAGGCCGTCGACAGGCACTATTCATCATCTGTCAATTCGAGCAGATACACGGAGCTCCTGGCGGCCTTCGTCTTTGCGCTGCCGGTCATATACGCTTCTTACAGAGTGGCGGCAAACACGGGCAAGCCTATCGCAGGCTTCCCGATGGTGATAGCCGCAGCCGTAGCGGAATTCTTCATAATAATAATGAGGGCACGCGGCAAAGATAACGCCGTACTGGTGAACAAGATAAGAAGGCTCCGCAACTTCATCTATCATCCGACACCGAAGGAGCTCCTCGAGAACCATCTCGCGGACAGCGATTACTACTACGATATGATGCTCTACGCACTGGCCTTCGGAGCCGAAGAATCGTGGGCTATATCGTTCCTCACGCTGGACGTACCTGAGCCTGACTGGTACACGGATGACATAGAGGGCCACGCGTTCTCGAACCTCAGAGAAAAGCCGACCAATCTGGATTACGCCAGAGACCTGAGGTCGTTCATCATAACGTTCGAGAGCAAGGCTCCTAAAAAGATCCGCAGCGGATAATAAGAAAAAGGAAACAAGGGAAAGATAATGTCAGATAAGCAGAAGATAATTAATATAGCAGTTATAGCGCACGTTGACGCCGGCAAGTCGACACTTGTTGACGCCCTTCTTGCGCAGTCACATGTATTCAGAGAGAACGAGCAGGTAGTGGACTGCGTCATGGACTCCGACGCCATCGAAAGAGAGCGCGGCATCACGATATATTCCAAAAACTGCTCAATAATGTATAAAGATTACAAGATCAACATCGTGGATACACCGGGCCACGCGGACTTCAGCTCGGAGGTAGAGCGCATCATGAAGACCGTCGACACGGTCATCCTTCTGGTCGATTCCAGCGAGGGACCTATGCCTCAGACAAGATTTGTCCTGAGCAAGTCGCTCGCCCAGGGCATCAACCCGATACTCTTTATCAACAAGATAGACAAGAAGGACGCCCGCATAGACGAGGTAGTCGATGAGGTTTATGAGCTCTTTATGGACCTCGAGGCAAACGACGATCAGCTCGACTTCCCGATCCTCTACGGCATCGCAAGGCAGGGCATCGCGGTCAACGACCCGTCTGATGTTGAGGGCATCAGCATAGGCGAGGGCGCGGCAAAGATCCGCAAGTCCCCGAAGGGTTACGGTGGACTGGACATCTCGCCGCTGCTGGAGTGCATCATCGATCACTGCGATCCGTATCCGGACACAGATGACGAGCCGCTGCAGATGCAGGTATCCACGCTCGCGTATGACGACTATATCGGACGTCTCGGCATCGGCCGCATCACACGCGGCACCATAAAAGAAGCCCAGATGGTATCCGTCACGAGAGGCGACGGAAGCGTCACAAAGAACAAGATCAATCAGATATTCACATATAAGGGACTCAGTAGAACGGTATCGGCGGAAGCCGGCGCGGGAGACATCGTAGTCGTATCCGGCATCCCCGACATCTCGATCGGAGACACCATCTGCGATCCGGATCACCCTGAGTCGCTCGGGATCATAGAGATAGAAGAGCCTACGCTCTCGATGAACTTCATGGTCAACACCTCGCCGTTCGCCGGCAAGGTCGGCAAGTATGTTACATCGAGGCATATAAAGGACAGACTCGAGAAGGAGCTCGAAGTAAACGTGGGACTCCTGGTAGAACCGACAGACACCACCGACTCATTCAAGGTGTCGGGCAGGGGTGAGCTTCACCTCTCGATACTCATAGAGAACATGCGCCGCGAGGGCTACGAGCTGGCGGTATCCAAGCCTGAGGTAGTCATCAAACGCGGACCTAACGGCGAGAAGCTGGAGCCGGTAGAAGAGGTAGTCGTGAGCGTCCCTGACGAATACACGGGACCGGTCATCTCGAAGCTCAACCTCAGAAAGGGCCTCATGACAGCGATGATGTCCGAGGGCAACGGATACTCGAGGATCATATTCTCGGTACCGACACGCGGACTCATGGGCTACAGGAGCGAGTTTATAAACGACACCCGCGGCGAGGGCACCATGGTAAGGCGCTTCAGCGGATTTGAGCCGTGGAAGGGAGACATCCAGGGCCGCATCAACGGAGTCGCCGTAGCTCAGGAAGAGGGCAACTGCACGGCATACGCAATCTTCACGATCCAGGAGAGGGTCCAGATGTTCGTAAAGCCTCAGGACCACGTATACGAGGGTCAGCTGGTCGGCATGAACGCGAGGTCGGACGACATGGTCGTAAATCCGTGCCGTGCAAAGAAGGCCACCAACATGAGAGCCGCAGGTTCGGATGAGACCATCAAACTCACGCCTCCGCGCACATTCACACTCGAAGAGGCGCTCGAATTCATCGATGACGATGAGCTTGTAGAGGTCACACCTGAAGACATCCGCCTGCGCAAGAAGCTCCTGACAGAGCTCGAGAGGCGTAAATACAACAACAGGATCAATAAGTAAGAAGACGATCATTCAGAACGAGGGCATATATGGCAGAGATCAGGAAATTCAAAAAAGTGCTTATCGCCAACAGAGGCGAGATCGCGATTCGCATAATCCGCGCATGCAGAGAGCTCGGTATCCGCACAGTCGCAGTCTACTCGGCAGAAGACAGGAACGCGCTGTTCAGGACAAAGGCTCACGAGTCGTATGAGATAGGAAAGGGCAAGAGCCCGATCGACGCATATCTCGGGATCGAAGAGATCATCAGGATGGCGAAGACCAAGGGCTGCGACGCCATACATCCGGGTTACGGATTCCTGTCAGAGAACGCGGAGTTCGCGAAGGCCTGCGAAGAGGCCGGCATCGTATTCATAGGACCTACCCATGAGATGATGGAAAGGCTCGGAGACAAGATCAGCAGCAAGCTGGTTGCCGAAGAAGTCGGCGTTCCGTGCATACCGGGCGTAGAGGCTGCTATAACGAGTGATGAAGAGGCTGTCAAGTTCGCGAAGATCGCGGGCTACCCGGTAATGCTCAAGGCGGCAGCGGGCGGCGGCGGACGCGGAATGAGGATAGTCCACAAGGAGTCGGATCTTATCCCGCAGTTCCGCAGCGCTCAGAACGAGGCCGTAAAAGCCTTCGGAAACGGAGATATCTTCATCGAAAAATACATTGAAGAGCCTAAACACATAGAGGTGCAGGTGCTGGGCGACAAGTACGGCAACGTGGTGCATCTTTATGAGAGAGACTGCTCCGTGCAGAGACGCCACCAGAAGGTAGTCGAATTCACACCATCCCTTTGCATAACAGAAGAGCAGAGGCAGGCGATCTGCAGCGATGCTCTCAAGATCGCGGGCGCGGTGGATTACTGCAGTGCCGGCACGGTCGAATTCCTGGTAGACAAAGAAGGCAACCACTACTTCATCGAGATGAACACCAGGATACAGGTCGAGCATACGGTCACAGAGCTCGTGACGGGCATCGACCTCGTGCAGAGCATGATACTCGTCGCTGAGGGCTATCCTCTCGATTCAGATGAGATCAACATAAAGAACCAGGACGACATAAAGACCAACGGCTACGCTATTCAGTGCAGAGTCACGACAGAGGACCCTGCAAACAACTTCGCGCCTGACACGGGCACGATCACCGAATACAGATCGGCGTCCGGCAACGGCATAAGGCTCGACGGCGGCAACGGATTCACGGGATCGGTGATCACACCGTACTACGATTCGCTGCTCGTAAAGGTATGCTCGCATGACCGCACATTCGGCGGCGCGTGCAGCAAGGCGGTCAGAGCGCTCAAGGAGATGAAGGTGACAGGCGTCAAGACCAACACCGGATTCCTGCTCAACCTGCTCAACCACCCGACATTCCGCTCGGGCAACTGCAACACTGGCTTCATAGGAGACAACCCTGATCTTCTTAACATCAGAGCGGTCGCTGACCGCGAAGCTCAGGTCCTGGAATTCCTGGGCGATATGGTCGTCAACGGCCGCAAAGACAAAGCGGGCACATTCAACGTGCCGGCCGTGCCTGAGGTCGACCCGGCAGAGATAAAGAAACTCCGCGGCACAAAGCAGCTCTTTGAGGAAAAGGGCGCAAAGGGCGTCAGCGAGTGGGTCCTGAAGCAGGAGAAAGTGCTCATCACCGACACTTCGCTGCGTGACGCACAGCAGTCGCTGATCGCGACCAGAGTCCGCACGCGAGATATGGAAAAGATAGCTCCTGCCATGGCTTACTACGGCAAAGACCTCTTCTCTTACGAGATGTGGGGCGGAGCGACATTCGACGTTGCGATGAGATTCCTCGGCGAGGATCCGTGGGAGAGGCTCGCGGTCCTGAGAGAGAACATCCCTGATGTGCTGATGCAGATGCTCATCAGAGGCGCCAACGCCGTAGGATACAAAAACTACCCTGACAACACGATACGCAAATTCGTGAAAGAGGCGAAAAAGGGCGGCATCGACGTATTCAGGATCTTCGACTCCCTCAACTGGGTGCGCGGCATAGAAGTGTCGCTCGACGAAGTCCTGAACCAGGGCGGTATCGCAGAGCCTGCCATGTGCTACACAGGCGACATACTCGACAGCAACCGGGACAAATACACCCTCGACTATTACGTAAAGATGGCCAAGACCCTCGAGAAGCAGGGCGCGCACATCATCGGCATCAAGGATATGTCCGGACTGCTCAAGCCGGTCGCGGCGTTCAGGCTCATCAAGGCCCTGAAGAACGAAGTCGCTGTGCCTATCCACCTGCACACTCATGACACATCCGGCAACGGCGTAGCTACGCTGATGCTGGCAGCTGAGGCGGGAGTGGATATCGTTGACGCGGCGTTCAACAGCATGTCGGGACTCACATCCCAGCCGGCGCTCAACTCCTTTGTGGCGGCTCTCGAGAACAGTGAGAGAGACACACACCTCGACTCGGCGGGACTCCAGAAGATCTCCGACTACTGGTCGGACGTACGCCCTGTATACGCGGACTTCGAGTCAGACCTCAAGGCCACGACGGCAGAGATATACAGGCTTGAGATCCCGGGCGGCCAGTATTCAAACCTGAAGCCTCAGGTGGAGAGCTTCGGCATCGGATACAAATTCGATGAGGTAAAAGACATGTACGTCAAGGTCAATAAGATGCTTGGCGATATAATAAAGGTAACACCGTCCTCCAAGATGGTCGGCGACCTGGCCATATTCATGGTGCAGAACGAGCTGACACCTGAGAACATCGTTGAAAAGGGCAAGGACTTCGACTTCCCTGACAGCGTGGTCACATATTTCGAAGGCATGATGGGCCAGCCTGAGTTCGGCTTCCCTGAAGACCTGCAGAAGGTAGTGCTGAAGGACAAAGAGCCTATCACCGTAAGACCGGGTGAGCTCCTGCCGCCTGATGACTTCGATGCTTTCAAAAAGCATCTCGTGATCGACCTCGGACTCGAGGGCACGGATCAGGAACTCGTCTCGTACTCGATGTACAGCAAGGTCTTCGACGACTACATCAAGAACCTGCGCAGCAAGGGCAACTTCCGCAACATGGAAAGCGACACCTTCTTCCACGGAATCGCGCTCGGACAGACGGCAGAGATAGAGCTGAAGCCGGGCAAGATCCTCGTAGTCACGCTCGAAGACATCGGCAAGACCGACGAGGCCGGAAACCGCGACCTCACATTCACGGTCAACGGATACCGCAGAGTGGTCTCCGTGAAGGACAAGCAGGCCGTAACAAAGTCAGTGACCACTTCACAGATCCACTTCGCTAACAAAGAGGACGACAGAGAGATAGGTGCCAACATACCGGGCACAGTTATAAAGGTTCTCGTGAATGAGGGCGACAGCGTCAAGCAGGGACAGCCTGTCGCGATACTCGAGGCCATGAAGATGGAGACCAACGTCCTGGCTACACAGGACGGAGTGGTCGAGAAGATCTATGTCAGAGAAGGCGACAGCGTAAAGTCCAGCCAGCTCATCGTGAGACTGGCGGAATAACGCCGGACCTTTGAGAATAAGTGTAAAAAACCCATTTGTTTCAGGCATAATGCCGAAAGGAGAATTTAAAAATGAAGATCCTTGTTATCAACCCGGGTGCGACTTCGACCAAGATCTGCGTATTCGAGGACGAAGAAGAAGTGATGCGCGTCGGCATCGATCATGACGCATCCGAGATCGCAAAGTATCCTCATGTAGTTGACCAGGCGCCGTTCAGAAGAGAGGCTATCCTGAAGACGATCGAGGAGAAGGGATATAAGCTGGAAGACTTTGACGCCATCTGCGGAAGAGGCGGACTGTTCAAGCACATCCCGTCCGGCACATACAAAGTCAATGACGCGGTCATCCACGATATAGAGAACCCTCCTTACGGAGAGCATGCCGCAAACCTGGGAGCGTATATCTCGAAGGAGCTCGCCGACTCGGTAGGCATCCCGGCATTCTTCGTGGATCCGGTATGCGTTGACGAGCTTGAGCCTCTCGCAAGATACTCCGGTCTTGGACTTCCGGGATTTGAGAGACAGTCGTTCTTCCATCCGCTCAACCACAAGTCTGTTGCCCGCAAGGCGGCAAAGCAGCTCGGAAGAGCGTATGAAGAGCTCAACCTCATCGTCTGCCACCTGGGCGGCGGCGTTTCGGTAGCTGCTCACAAGAAGGGCAGAGTCATCGATGTCAACAACGTCAAGGATGACGGCGCCATGGGAATGGACCGCGGCGGTGCTCTTCCGGCGAACGCTCTGGTGAACCTCTGCTTCAAAGAGGGCATGACCAAAGCCGACGTAAAGAGGATAATCGGACAGGAAGCCGGAGTGTATTCATACACAGGCACAAAGGACTTCAGAGATGTCGAGAACGCGGCATTCGATGACGGCGACGAGAAGATGATGATGGCATTCAAGGCCATCGCCTATCAGTTGGCGAAAGACATCGGTGCTATGTCCGCAGTGCTCCGCTTCAACGTGGATGCGATAATCTTCACGGGCGGCATGGCATACTCCGAGAGATTCTGCGATGAGATCGGATCCTATGTAAGCAAGATCGCTCCTATCATGAGATTCCCTGGCGAAGAAGAGATGAAAGCTCTGGCAGAGGGCGCACTCAAGGCGCTCAGAACAGGTCACTGGGAGATCTACGAATAAACAATAAACAAAATGATACGTGAGAAGAAAAAGCGCCTTTCGGGGCGCTTCATCTCAATATTGATGGTTTATATCATAGTTGCGGCATTAAGCTTCGCGGCCGCGTCCTTTTATGCTGCTGCGGAAGACGACGTGACCTATCACGACTCCGCCGAAGACGCGGCGGCTGTGCTTCGTGATGCCATGAAGGACAGGAAAGGTAAGGTCAGCATCGGTCTGACCGGAAAGCCCGACGAGGACGAGCTGAAGCAGGCCATCGGCAAGCTCCTTGACCTCGCGACAGACCATACGGGAAAGCCGGATGAGGGAGACTACATAAACTTTCAGTACGCCTCGTATAAAGGTACCGCGCATACCGATCTGGACGGACTCACTCCGGTGATACAAATAGATTACGAGCTCGAGTACTACGACAGCAAATCACAGGAAGACGAAGTGGACAAGGCGGTCGACCATATCCTGAATGAGCTGGACATAGAAAACAAGACCGACTACGAGAGGATAGCCGCCATACACGACTTTATCTGCGACTCCACGGAGTACGAGGCTGCGGAAGACGGTGACAACATAAGGCGTACCGCGTACGGTGCGCTCATAGACGGCAAGGCAGTCTGCCAGGGCTATTCACTTGCGCTTTACAGGCTGCTCCTCGAAGCCGGCATAGACAACCGCATAATCTTCGGACAGGGCATAGAGCCGGCAGGCGCGTCAGGCTCGCATACCTGGAATATAGTGAAGCTTTACGGCAAGTATTACTACATCGATCCGACCTGGGATGATTCAACATTCAGCCGCGACTACTTTCTGGTGCCGGCAGGAAAGGGCTTTGAGGATCAGCACATCCCGGACGCGGGCTATCCGGACGACTACTTCACCGAAAAGTATCCGGTAACAAAAGACGAATTCAGGTGGGATGTACCCGGACTTGCGTTCAGGATGGCAAAGGCATCTGAACGTGTGTCAGATGCCGTGAAAAAAGGCCGCGGCTCAGAATAATTGTTGAATTCAGGCCATTCTTTTGCTATGATATTCAAGCTGAGCCGAAACAGCCCGGCATACAACTGAAAACGCAGCATTAATAGCGATACGGAGGATTGACCGAGTGGCTAAGGAGCCTGATTGGAAATCAGGTAAGGCGTAACAGCCCCGTGGGTTCGAGTCCCATGTCCTCCGCCAAAAAATCGCCCTGAGAGACGTTTTCTCAGGGCTCTTTTGTTGCAGCGGATACAGGCTATATGCCTTGAAATTTCAGTATGCAGCGCGTTTTTTGAAACTGCATGTGATGTATGTGGCATGTATCTTGAATTGCGGAAATCTGGGTCTCTGGTTGGGGCTGAGAGCGCCTCTGATGGGTTTGAGTACGGTGTACTGGCATGGTACAAGGTACCTCA
>JAFUGO010000112.1 GCA_017469325.1 Mogibacterium sp.
TAGTATGTCTCCCTAGTAATTATCAGGTAAATCGTTCTCCAAGAGGATGTATTTGTGCTTATCCGTTTTGACTGCGTAGGCGCGACTTATCGAGTCCTCCACTTTATCGAATACCTCAAGGTTCTTCTCATCGAAACCCTTGCTCAGGATCCCCTCTTTGATAGGCTCTGTATGCTTTCTGCCCACGAGGAATATCCTGTCGCAGCAATCCGCCGCGTATGTTCCGAACTTCCTGTTATATTCGGCCTCATCCTCGCCCAGCTCTACCATGCCCGGAGTGATGAGTATCCTCATTCCGTCCATAAGTGCGAGCGTCTCGACTGCAGCCTTTGAACCGATAGGATTCGAATTGAACGCGTCGTCGATAATGGTGACGTCGCCGTGGTTCTTCATCTCCATGCGGTGAGGAACGCTCTGGATCTTTCTGACCGGTATCCTGAGCTCTGAAAGCGGGATGCCGAACTCATGCGCCACAGCTATGGCGCCCATAACGTTGATGACATTATGGCCTCCGACGAGTTTCATCGAGAATCTCTCAGTCTCTCCGTCCGGGGTGTTCACTGTGAAATCGGTGCCGTGATTGGTCACCTTTATATCCGAAGCGAAATAGCCGCTTCCGGTCCTGTCCGAATGATAGAGCACCGGGCTGTCGTAAAGAGTTCTGCTGCCCTTTCTGCGGCCGAGCTCCTCAGCGATGTATTCGTTGTCTCCGTTCAGGAAGAGCATTCCTCCGTCAGGGACGGCGTCAGCCAGCTCGAACTTGGTCTTCTGTATATTCTCAAGGCTTCCGAAGGTATCGAGATGCTGAGGGCCGATCGAGGTGATGAGTCCGTGCTGAGGATGCACAAGATCGCAGTCCTCCTTTATCTCTCCCACATACCTTGCGCCCATCTCGCATATGAATATCTCATGCGAAGGCTTGAGGAACTTTCGTATGGTTATGACTATACCCATCGGAGTGTTGTAGCTCTCTGGTGTAACGAGCACTTTGTACTTCTGTCTCAGGAGTGTCTCGAGATAGAACTTGACGCTCGTCTTTCCGTAGCTTCCGGTGACGCCGATGATGGTGAGGTCAGGATTTTCTTTTAATATACGCTTCGCGTCGTTGATGTAGTGGTCATTGACGCCCTTCTCGATCGGCCGGTTTACGGTATTCGCTGCCATGTCCATAAACAGCTGCGCGCCGACTGCGAAAAGTACCCATCCTGAGATCAGTCCCGACAGATTCGCTGCCGATAAATCCGCGGCACCTGCCGCCGCAAGAAGTATAACTATGACCGCCGGTATGGCGATACACATGAAGATGTCCGTGCCGACCATTCTCTTTACCCTCGGGGTAAACTTCAGAGGTTTCTTGGAGTTCATCTCCCTGAGGAGCCTGTAAACGAGAATGATCACCACGAGGGTCATCCATGCGAGCACATCGGTGACGGCAGCCGGCCAGGTGACAGGAACTGCCGTGACGGCCAGTCTGAGCACTCCAAGTATCATGGCGAATCTCAGTATCCACTGCAGATGGCGGTTCTTTGCAAGCCATGCCCTCTGCTCGTTGTTCATATATGTGTTTAGCTGGAACATGTGCATGTTGTAATGCAGCGCCAGCCAGAACGCCGGTATCGCAAGCAAAAGCGTGATCAGAGCGCGTATCATCATGACGCACCTCCGATCCCGAGGAAGGTCCTCAGTATGTTTCTGAACTCGACAGGTTTATACAGGAATGAGAAGTGATCAGTCCCCTCAAGTACAGCGAGCCCCGCATTCGGCATAAGCTGCTCCATCCTTCGGGCATCGCTTATAGGAGTATCTACGTCCAGGTCGCCCCATACGAGCAGGACCTCCTGCTGTACCTCCGGCATCAGATGCTGAAGGTCTTCATTGACGGCCATCACGAGGCACTTCTTCATCATAGGGCTTGCGTTTCTGTAGTCTTCCGAGCCCTGTTTGCTCATCCAGTAATCGATGACCTCAGGGAACATCGCATGCACGGGCTTGCTGGTAAGGAATGTCCTCTTGATCTTGTACATCCTCACCCTGAACTTCTGTGAAGCGCTCCTTTCAGGCATGACGCCCGCGCTGTCGACCAGGATGATCTTCTCTATCTCAAACGGAAGGCTGTCTCTCGCGGCCAGCTTTATGATGACTCTTCCGCCGTACGAATGGCCAAGAAGCACCGCCTTTTTGATGCCGAGCTGCTGCATAAAGCTGCATACGAAATCTGCGTAGGCATCCACATTCCACGGCTCGCGCGGCTCATCGCTGGCTCCGAATCCCGGAAAATCCAGCTGCACGACTCTGTATCTGTCATTGACAGCGGATGCGACGGAATCGTACATACCGAGCTCGGTGCCCCATCCCTGAAGCACCACAAGAACAGGAGCATCCTTGCTCCCGTCCGGTCCCGTGATCTTATAATTGATGTCGTATCCGTCGATCTTTATATTCATATGATGATCTACTGCTTGCGGAATGTGATGCCGTCATCGGTCATCTCATCTACTATCGCCAGCGACTCTATCCTGTAGCCCTGTTCTCTGATCCTGTCTCCGCCCATCTGGAATCCCTTTTCGATAGCGGCCACGCAGCCTACCACTTCGGCTCCGGCCTGATTCACTATATCGATGAGTCCCGTGAGCGCGCTTCCGTGAGCCAGGAAGTCGTCTACGATCAGGATCTTTTCATCAGGGCTGATATATTCTTTTGTCACAACGACGTTGTTTGTGTCACCGTGTGTGAACGATTTTACAGGTGTTGAATAAACATCCCCTGAAATATTCGAGGATTTGTTCTTTTTGGCATAGACTACCGGGAGCCCCATCGCGAACCCCGCGGATATGGCGATCGGGATCCCCGAGGATTCGATAGTGAGGATCTTTGTAACACCGCAGTCCTTATAAAGGCGCGCGATCTCATCTCCGATCTCTCTCATGAAATTAGTGTCTACCTGCTGATTGAGGAAGCTTCCCACCTTGAGCACTCCGCCCGGCAGTATCCTGGCCTCTTTCAGTATCATTTCTTCCATTCTTTTCATCAGTAAATCCTCACTTTTTGTCTTATTTGGCAGTCAGAGCCCATACATAATAGAGAATAACATAAACATTTCAGTTTAACAACAAAAGCCCCGCAGCCTTTGAAGGATGCGGGGCCGGATATCTGTCTCCTATTTGATGTCGTTGTTTGTTTTGCCCTGACGGAACTGCGATACGTCGTCTGTCTTCTCCTGGTCAGGATACATAGGAATAGCTGCTGCGTAAAGAGCTGCGCATGTTACGAGGTCCTTCTTCCATGTGATCTCGTTCGGAGCATGTGCCTGGCTCTCCGCTCCCGGTCCGAAGCCTACGCATGGGATTCCGTAGCGGCCCTGGATGGAAACTCCGTTTGTTGAGAATGTCCACTTGTCGCAGAGCGGTCTTCCGTCTCTGAGGTGCATTGCGCTTGGCGAGCCGATCCTCTTGTCTCCGAAGAGTGCCTTGTGTGCCTCTACCAGTGCCTTTACGTGAGCCGAGCTCTCCTTGTTGATCCATGTCGGGAAGTAGCACTCTGTCTCGTATACTTCGCCTGTCCAGGACGGACGGTCATACATGTACATCGATACCTCAACGTCATCGCCGTACTTCTGAACGCTAGGAAGCTGTCTTACCTCTTCGAGGCAGCTGTCCCATGTCTCGCCTGCCGTCATACGTCTGTCAATCGAGATAGCGCAGGAGTCAGCGACTGCGCAGCGGCTAGGCGATGTGTAGAAGATCTGGGAAACGGTGCATGTGCCGCGTCCGAGGAATCTCGCGTCTTCATAATGATCCGGATTGAACTTAGGGTCGAGCATCTTAGCGAGTCCGCGGATCGAAGTGCTCTCAGTGCAGTCATTGTTGTTGAGAGCTCTTACATCATTGATGATGTCTGCCATCTTGTAGATAGCGTTGTCGCCTCTTTCAGGAGCAGATCCGTGGCAGGATACGCCCTTGACATCCACTCTGATCTCCATACGGCCTCTGTGGCCTCTGTAGATGCCGCCGTCTGTAGGCTCCGTCGAGATAACGAAGTCGATCTTGTTTCTTGCGTCTTCAGGTCCGTCGAAGTACTTGTTGACGATGTACTGCCAGCACATTCCGTCGCAGTCCTCTTCCATTACTGAGCCGACTACCATGATCTTATAGCCCTCAGGAATGAGACCGAGATCCTTCATGATCTTTCCGCCGTATACCCCCGAAGCGACTCCGCCTTCCTGGTCGGATCCGCCGCGTCCGTATATGATGTCATCGGTCTCATAACCTTCGTAAGGATCGGCCTCCCAGTTTTTGATATTGCCGATACCGACTGTATCGATGTGTCCGTCGAGAGCGATTATCTTATCGCCTTCGCCCATCCATCCGATCACGTTGCCGAGTCCGTCGAATTCAGCCTTGTCGAATCCGAGTTTCTCCATCTCAGCCTTGATGCATTCCGCGACAGCTTTCTCCTCTGCGCTCTCGCTCGGATGCGAGATCATGTCTCTGAGGAATCTGCTGATCTCAGGGCCGTATGCCTCTGCTGCCTTTCTTATAGCTTCATAATCCGGTGTCATTTTTCTTCCTCCATTTATATGTGCTAAAATTTTTTATTGTCTAATAAATGTTTTATTGTTAGAATTAAACGAAGTTTACAATTACCATGATTCAGAGAGGATCTCTTAACATGAGCAACGATTTTGATTTCGATCTGGCCGTACGCATGGCCAAAGGCATTGCCGGTCAGTTCGGCCGCAACTGCGAGGTCGTTATACATGACCTTCGCGGCGGCGATATAGAGCATTCAATAATAGCCATTGAGAACGGCCATATTACCGGGCGCTCCATCGGTGACGGTCCGTCGCACATCGTGCTCGAGTCTCTTAAGGAGTCCGCCGATGTAAAGGACCGCATCGCGTATCTTGCGAAGACCCCTGACGGGCGCGTCCTGAAGTCCACCACCGTATTCATTCGCGACGGCAAAGGCAGCGTTGTCGGCCTTCTGGGCATCAACTACGATATAAGTATGCTTGTATCCGTAGATGATGCTTTGCGCGAGATGATCGGTCAGGACCGGAGCGACAGTGAACCTGAAGCCATCGTCAGCAGCATAGCCGATCTTCTTGATGAGCTCCTCGAGCAGAGCGTGAAGCTTGTCGGTAAGCCTACCGCCCTGATGAGCAAGGATGAGAAGATCCGTGCCATAAGGTTCCTGGACGAGAACGGTGCGTTTCTTGTCACCAAGTCCGGGCCTAAGGTGTGTCAGTACTTCGGTATATCCACCTACACGCTTTACAGCTATCTGGATGAGATCCGCTCCTCCGCAGAATAAAGCTCTGATTCAGACGCCCTTTACGGGCGTTTTTTTTCATGCGTGGATCCTTGTGCCGGTTTTGCCGTTTATGCCGTCCTTAGCCTTCTCGAGCAGCGTTATGAGCGCTGTTCTGCCCGGCTTTGATTCGGCAAACTTGACGGCCGCTTCTATCTTAGGAAGCATGGAGCCCGGAGCGAACTGCCCTTCCGCGATATACTTCTTAGCCTCTTCTACTGTCAGGTCGTCGAGCCATTTCTGATCCGGCTTTCCCCAGTTGACGGCTGCTTTCTCTACCGCTGTCAGGATGATCAGGAAGTCCGCGTCTAACTCTTCTGCGAGCAGCTCGGACGCGAAGTCCTTGTCTATAACGGCAGGAGCTCCTTTCAGATGGTTGCCGCCAGTTCTGAA
>JAFUGO010000113.1 GCA_017469325.1 Mogibacterium sp.
AAGGATGTCGACGGTGCAATGAAGAGAGCACGCAATGTAGCTGCTCCGGTAAACGCGCAGAGGTTCGGACTTCAGACTCCTTGCGCAAAGACCGGCTCGTGCATGGACTGCAAGTCGCCTGATACTATCTGCTGCCAGTTCCTGGTAACGAGGTACTCAAGACATGCTGACAGGATCCATGTCATACTGGTCAATGACAGCCTTGGATTTTAGAAAATATAACGAACGGAGATAATTATTAATGAAAATTGCGGTTACTTATGAAGACGGAAATGTTTTTCAGCATTTCGGAAGAACAGAGAATTTCAAAGTTTACGAAGTTGACGGAGGCAGAGTTTTATCCTCTGAGCTGATGAGCTCGGGCGGGACCGGCCACGAGGCTCTGGCATGGCTCCTGAAAGACAGCGGTATAGATGCCCTTATCTGCGGCGGAATGGGTAAGGACGCTCAGGACGCTCTCGCTGAGGCGGGCATAGAAGTCTGCGCCGGAGCGGAGGGCAATACGGATGAAGCCGTTGCGGCATACATCGCAGGAGAGCTGGTGAACACCGGTGTAAACTGCGACCATCATGACCACGAACAGAGCTTTGGCGGAGCAGGCTGCAGCCCGGACGCATGCGCAGGATGCCCGGGAGGATGCGGTCCTCAGCAGTTTGAACCTTTCTACTTCTTTGAGGGAACCAATGTAGGAAAGAGAGTAAAAGTACACTACAGAGGCACTTTCGATGACGGAAGCCAGTTTGACGCTTCGTATGACCGCGACATGCCGCTCGAATTCACATGCGGCACGGGAGAGATGATCAGAGGCTTCGACAAAGCTGTTGCAGAGATGAAGGTAGGCGAGATCGTCGACGTGCATCTAGAGCCTGCGGAAGCTTACGGAGAGCGCAATCCTAATATGATCATAACCGTGAAGAAGGCCGGAATACAGGGCCTTGAAGGCATAGAAGAAGGCGATAAGGTAATGCTGCAGGATGAGCTGGGCAGGCCGTTTGACGCGCTTGTGACAGCTATGGATGATGAGGATATCACTTTTGACTGCAATCACGAGATGGCAGGCAAGGCGCTCAACTTCTCGATAGAGATGCTTGAGATAAACTGAAAACAGGAGAAAGACAATGAGCGCTGAAAAAAGATACATAGGAGTGGATATAGGCGGGACCTTTATCAAGATCGGTATCGTATCGGGTACCGGAGAGATAAGCATGCGCCGCGAGGTAGCCATTGACAGGAGCGGAAGCGAGACCGTTATGCAGACTCTTATGCGCGGTATCGATGAGCTCCTCAGGGAGTCGAACCTCGGCGCTTCGGCATTCGGGGGCATCGGAGTCTCATCCGCGGGATGCATAGACAGCAAGCACGGAAAGATCGCCATCAACGGCGGTAATGTTCCTGACTGGTCGAAGACTTCAGTCACCGGCCCGCTCATGAACAAATACGGGATACCGGCGACAATAGCAAATGACGGAAACTGCGTCGCTCTGGCTGAGGACTGGATAGGCGCAGCCGCGGGGCTTACAGATGCCATCTGTGTCGTTCTGGGTACCGGTGTAGGCGGCGGCATCATATCTGACGGCAGGCTCATAGAAGGCAAGCACGGATACGGCGGAGAGATCGGTCACTTCCCAACACACGCGGAGATGGGCATGTCTGGTATTGAGTGGAATTCCCACTATGAAAGCTTTGCATCGACCGGCGCGCTGGTGAGAAGGACATCAGAGACTTCAGCAAACTGGCGCAACGGACGCGAGATATTTGAAGCCGCAGGAGGCGGAGACGCTGAAGCACGCCGCATCCTGGACGAATGGATCGACGAGATCGCAATGGGTATTGCGGGATTCGTCCACGTCTTTGACCCTGAAGTGGTCATCATCGGCGGCGGAGTCTCTGCGCAGGAGGATCTCCTCATTAAACCTCTCTCGGCCCGCGTAAAAAGCATGGTGATGCCTGACTTCTCGGGAGTGGAAGTGAAGGCTGCGACCCTCGGAAACAACGCCGGAATGGCGGGAGCCGTCAAATATCTGATCGATCATTCAGAGAAGTGACAGAATGAAAGGGTAAGCATGGGCAAGCTTAAGTGCAGTCATGAAAGAGAGATGCTCACAATGTCGAGCATGTGCGACCGGAATTCGGTGATGGTCCTCCCGGCTATGCTGGATATGTTCCAGGATATGGCCGGTATCCACGCGGATACCGTTGGCATTGGCGCCGAAGAGATGGAAGATCGCGGACTCTTCTGGATAGTCTCAAAGACCAGACTTAATGTCAGCAGAAGACCGCAGCTGGGAGAGATCCTCGATGCGGTAACGTGGATACAGCCTGCTGATAGAGCGAGCTGCGAAAGAGATTTTGCTATCTTCGCCGGAGGAGAGCAGGTCGCATATGTGAGAAGCATGTGGGCGGCTCTCAGAAGAGACAACGGACGGCTTGCGCCTATGGCGGATTTTTATCCGGACGCGGATTTTACTATCGCGCCTCCTGATGATGAGCCTTTCACCAGACTGAGCAAAAAGTTTGATGACGCGGAGCTTCTTGGAGAGTACACCATACGCTCGGTGGATATAGACCGCGGCGGGCACATGAACAACGTGAATTACGTTAGGGCTCTGCTCGGATGCTTCAGCTGTGATCAGCTCGAGGCGATGAACATAAAAGAACTGGATATGCAGTTCCTGCTTCAGTGTTATGAAGGTGAGACCATAAAGTTTGTGAAGCGCGAGGCAGAAGGTTCCATTATGGAAGCAGCTGCGCTGAACGCGGAAGGAAAAGTCTGCTTCATGGCAGCGGTCAAATAAGAGAGGAGTGCTGCGCGTATCGCACGCGCACAACATGTAAACATTAAAAATACCGGTACGGGAATGATCCCGCGCCGGTATCTTTTGTTACGTTATGCATCAGAATTCTTTACGGAGAATATAGCGCCTCTTGCCGCCGTAGAGTTCTCTCTCATCGACTATGTCGAAGTTGAGAACCAGGAAGTTTCGGTAGCTGTACGGGTTGTCAGGCGAGATGGTGGTGAGAGCCTCGTGAGCTCCGAGCTCAGCCGCCTTGCCCAGACGGAGCTTGTTGAAGATGCGCTGCAGACCACGCCCTCTGTACTTAGGGGCCACCATTGTGAGGTCCATTGAGACGGTCCTTGCAAGCTGCTCTCTGTCATAGTTGAAATACTTTCCGTAATTCTCCGGATTGTCAGGGTCGTTCGGTATCATGACCGAATAGCCCGCGACCTCTCCGTCGCATTCCGCGATGTAGCAGATGTCGTGCTCGAGCTGTCCGAGGGATTCCTCTCGCGAGAATGTCGCATAAAGATCTTTGTCAGGAAGAGCCTCGACTATCGCGTCCTGAAGCGCCATCACCTTGTCGAGATCATCGGGTGTTGCCATCCTGAAATCGATGAACATCGGGATGCCTTTGCCGTCCATTACTTCATATCTGAAAGGTAGAGTTTTCATTTCCATTACCTCCGGTTCTGTCCGACCAATATCCTTTTTGTTTTGTTTACTTTAGCATTGAGGGGTGTTTACCGTCAATAAAAAGCGCGCTTTGAATTGCCCGCAAATTCCTGCTATGTTACAATTATCAAAGTCAGAAAGCAATAATGCAGGCGGACCGGTCCACCGTGATCCCGCCGGTTTGTAAGATGAGATATTTAAGCGGGAGGTAAGCTATGGATATGAGATTTTTCAAATGTAAACGCTGCGGACAGATGGTTGCTGTAGTTAATAAGACAGGCTGCCCGATCGTATGCTGCGGTGAGCCGATGGAAGAGATCATCGCCGGTACGACAGACGCTGCTGTTGAAAAGCACGTTCCTGCATTTGAGGTAAAGGGCAATATCGTAGAGGTAACAGTAGGTGCGGTAGAGCATCCTATGCTTGACAATCACTACATCGAGTGGATCGCCCTCCAGACAAAGCAGGGCAATCAGAGAAAGTCCCTCAAGCCGGGAGACGCTCCGAAAGCATGCTTCAGCATCTGCGACGGAGATGAGGTAGAAGCCGTCTACGCATACTGCAACCTGCATTCGCTCTGGAAAGCAGAATAAGGAGAATAAAAAGAATGGTAATCACAAACGACATCCTGTACGTCGGTGTCAATGATCATGACGTCGACCTGTTTGAAGGTCACTACATCGTGCCTGAAGGCATGGCCTACAATTCATATGTTATCAATGATGACAAAGTCGCGGTAATGGACTCTGTCGATGCGCACTTTGCAGATGAATGGATCGCTAATGTAAAAGCCGTACTGAACGGCAAAGCACCTGACTACTTTGTGGTGCAGCACATGGAGCCCGATCATTCCGGTTCGATAATGAGCTTCATGAACGCTTTCCCTGAAGCCGTCATCGTTTCTTCCCAGAAAGCCTTCGCCATGATGGCAAACTTCTTTGAAGGATGCGATTTCGCAGACAGAAGACTTGTTGTAAAGGAAGGCGATACACTTGAGCTCGGCAGCCACACACTCAGCTTTGTTGCTGCTCCGATGGTACACTGGCCAGAGGTCATCATGACCTATGATTCAAAGGACAAGGTACTGTTCTCAGCCGACGCTTTCGGACGCTTCGGAGCGCTTGATGAGATCGGCGAGACTGTCAAAGAGGATGACGACTGGGCATGCGAGGCAAGGCGCTACTACTTCGGAATAGTCGGCAAATACGGTCCTCAGGTCCAGGCAGTGCTCAAGAAAGCTGCAGCTCTGGATATTGAGCAGATCTGCGCTCTTCACGGGCCTATCGTCAATGAGGATCTCGGATACTATCTGGGTATCTATGACACATGGTCAAAGTATGAGCCTGAGTCAAAGGGCGTAGTTATCGCTTACACTTCGGTATACGGAAACACAAAGAAGGCAGTCGAGCTGCTTGCTGAAAAGCTCGAAGCAAAGGGCGTTCCGGCAGTCGAAGTCACTGACCTTGCAAGAGACGATATCGCTGAGGCGGTGGAAGACGCGTTCAGATATGACACGGTCGTATTCGCGACGACTACTTTCAACAACGGCATATTCCCGTTCATGAGAGAGTTCATCGAGTCCCTTACTGAAAGGAACTATCAGAACAGAAGAGCCGCATTCATCGAGAACGGTTCATGGGCACCTCAGGCCGCAAAGGTCATGAAGGGCATGCTCGAGGGCTGCAAGAATATGACATATTGCGAGAATAACGTAAAGATCGTATCGGCTCTCAATGACGGAAGCCGCGCTCAGGTCGAGGCTCTTGCCGAAGAGCTCGCAGCAGCATATAAGTAAACAGGTCAAAAAGAACAATAAAAGAGCGGTGCTTCGCGTAAGCACCGCTTTTGCTATCTGATGAATTTATCGATGGCCTTGTTAAGCTCTTCGAGAGTTGCGAGGTCATCTTTTTTGACCGCATCTATGATGCAGGTATTCATATGCTCCTTGAGTATCACGCGGCTCACGGACTTGATCGCTGACTCAATGGCGGAGAGCTGGATGAGCACTTCGGAGCAGTCGCGGCCGTTTTCGACCATGCGCTTTGTCGATTCCATATGCCCGATGATCCGGCTCATGCGGTTGAGCACTGCCTTAGTATGCTCTTCTGAATGGATGTGGCCGTGGTCATGGCCGTGTTCGTGATTATCTGACATATTTGCCTCCGGATTTGCTATAATAGGAGCAACAGTTTTTTAATAGAATGATAATAACAGAAATCATCGAACGAGATAACCCCTTAAGGGGGATATTAATCAGGAGGTCTGAAATGGCTGAAGACATCAAAAAGAAAGCAGCTGAGAAACTTCAGGCAGAACTTGCAAAAAAGACAGCAGGCAGTTCTGAGCCTACTATCAGCAAACAGTATCACCTTATGGAGACAAGCAAGGCCAGGGGGATCATCGAAAAAGCGATGAACCTTGCCAGAGAGGAGATCCCTAACGGAGCCGTTGCCACATATATTCCTGAGCTCAGCAAGATGGACCCTCATCAGCTCGGCATTTGCCTTTATCCGATAAACGGCGAGAAGATCTGCCTCGGTGATTACAATACAAGATTCACGATGCAGTCCGTATCGAAGGTAATAATGCTGATCGTAGCGCTTGAGATCTGCGGGCTTAAACCGGTATTCAGAAAGGTCGGAATGGAGCCTTCGGGAGAAGCTTTTGACTCCCTCGTTGAGCTCGACGTGAACGATTCAAAGCCGTACAATCCGCTGATCAATTCGGGCGCGCTGGCGGTCTGCGGACTGCTGCTCCCTGAGGTCTCCTTCCAGGATATGCTCAGATACACAAGAAACATCTGCGCCGATCAGGAGATAGACCTCAACCAGGATGTCTTCGACTCGGAAATGAAGACCTGCTCGCGTAACCGCTCCATAGCTTATCTGCTCGAGAGCAAGGGCATCATAACCACGGACGTAGAGGACACACTCAGATTCTATACAAAGATGTGCTCAATGAACGTCACTGCAGAATCGCTCGCAAATCTCGGCAAAAAGCTCGCGAACGACGGAGTATGCGCTGTAGACGGCAAAAGATATATGTCTTCACGCACCGCCCGTATCGCAAAGACACTGATGCTCACATGCGGAATGTATGACGGATCGGGATCGTTCGCTATCAAAGTGGGTATCCCTACAAAATCCGGCGTGGGCGGCGGACTCCTGTCGGTATCCGACAAGCGTGCTGGCATCGGCGTTTTCGGACCGGCACTCGACGCGCAGGGCAACAGCATAGCGGGCTGCAAGCTCTTAAGAGAGATATCCAACGAGCTCAGGCTCAATCTCTTCTACGATCCGGAGTGGAACAAAGAAGAGTCGGATGACACCGTTCTGAAAGAGATGTCAAGCAGATCCGTAATGTAAAAACAAGGGGAACGGAATGAATATAACAGTATACTGCGGCGCGGCCGAGGGCATGGATCCCGAATTTGCCGCACGCGCAAGAGAGCTCGGCGCCTGGATGGCAAAGCACGGACACGTGCTGGTCTACGGCGCCGGCAATTCCGGCATGATGGGAGCGGTCTCTGATTCGCTCATTGAAAACGGCGGAAGCGCTATAGGAGTCACGCCGGAGTTTTTTGTGCTTGCAGAAGAGACCAGAAGCGACCTCGACGAGGTCATACTGGCCGACGACATGTCAACAAGACGCAACTGGATGATCGAACACGGAGACGCTTTCATAGCTCTCCCGGGCGGCATGGGTACGCTCGACGAGATCACCGAGGTCATGACTTACTAGAGGCTCGGCCTTCTC
>JAFUGO010000114.1 GCA_017469325.1 Mogibacterium sp.
CTCTCCTGTGCAGTATCCAGGGAAGTTGTACTGATGCAGGTATCTTTTTCTTGTTACATCATCATCAATGCCGTCCAGCCACTGTGCCTCTGAAAGTGGTGCAAGTGTTGCGATTGAAAGTGCCTGGGTCTGTCCTCTCTTGAAAAGACCGGATCCGTGGGTTCTTGGAAGATATCCTGTCTCGCTCCAGAGCGGTCTGATCTCATCAGGTCTTCTGTCGTCAGGTCTTACGCCTTCCTCGAGGATGCGGCGTCTTACTTCTTCTTTCTTGACGTTGTAGAGAACTTCATCTACTTCTGCCATGCGGCCTTCGAACTCCTCAGCGAAGTGCTCTTTAGCCTCGGCAGCAACAGCGTCCATGTTGGCGATCCTCTCCTGCTTGTCGAATGTGTAGATAGCATCTACCATCTTCTGTGTGGAGTAAGCTCTTACTGCTGCGTCTACGTCTTCGCCGGCCTTGAAAGCGATGTAGTCCTGCTTCTCTTTGCCGACCTCTGCAACGATCTCTTTGATGAATCTGCAGATGTTCTTGATCTCTTCATGTCCGAAGAGGATAGCTTCGAGCATCTCGTCTTCAGGTACTTCCTTAGCGCCCGCTTCTACCATCATGATGGCTTCTTCGGTTCCGCATACTGTCAGGTTGATGTCGGATACCTGTCTCTGCTCGAATGTAGGGTTGACTACGAACTCGCCGTCGACTCTGCCTACTACAACACCTGCTGTAGGGCCGTCCCACGGGATGTCGGAGATAGCGATCGCGATGGATGTACCGATCAGCGATGCGACCTCAGGCAGGCAGTCATGATCTACCGACAGAGCTGTAGCAGCTACTACTACGTCATTTCTGTAGCCCTTCGGGAAGAGCGGTCTGAGAGGTCTGTCGATGAGTCTCGAGATGAGAGTTGCCTTCTCGCTAGGACGTCCTTCTCTCTTGATGTATCCGCCCGGGATCTTGCCTACCGCGTAGAGCTTCTCTTCAAAGTTGCATGTGAGCGGGAAGAAATCCACGTCCTGCTTTGGCTCTTTGCTTGCGCAGACTGTGCAGTTTACGACTGTGTCGCCGTATCTTACGACTGCTGCTCCGTTTGCCTGCTCTGCCAGCTTGCCTATCTCTACCTCGATAAGTCTGCCGCCGAGTGCTGTTCTGAATGTTCTGTAATCTTCAAATCTGCCCATTATTATTAACAACTCCTTCCTGTTAATTATTCCTTCTTTCTTATGGGTCAATACATACAAAGCGGGAGGCGTGCTCCCGCTTCATATAACTGTCTGTAATTATTTTCTCAGTCCGAGACGGGCGATGAGGCTTCTGTATCTCTCGATGTCTGTCTCTCTGAGGTACTTGAGAAGGTTTCTTCTCTGTCCAACCATCTTCAGAAGACCTCTTCTGGAGTGGTGGTCTTTATGATGCTCTTTGAGGTGCTCGTTGAGGTCGTTGATCCTGTAAGTAAGGATAGCTACCTGAACTTCAGGGGAACCTGTGTCGCCCTCTTTTGTTGCATACTCTTTGATGATTTCCTGTTTCTTTTCTTTTGTAAGCATAAAAATAAACTCCTTTTCTTTCGTTCGCCCGCTCTGCGAAGCCGTTGGAGTGTCGAACCTCTGCGGCGCGGGTATATTGGATCGCCTCTGCGTAAGTGCTTCGGCGTATGTTACGCTGCAGCCTTCTGACTGCAACGCACGTATATTAACACGTTTGCGGCGTGTTGTCTATCACTTTTTTCTGTAATTCTGAGCATTTTCACAGTCGATGGCGATCTGCGCGAAAAGCTCCTCTTTATCCCTGAATTTGCGCTCGCCTCTCGAGAAGTGATCGAAGTATACGGTCACGTCTTTGCCGTAGGCGTCGTCATTGTAATCAAAGATATTGGTCTCTATCGTCTTTGCCGGAGCTTCCGGGCTGTCAGCTGATGCTTTGTTTACGGTCGGGTTGACGCCTATGTTGGATACGCTGTTATATGTTGCCCCGCTTATGTCTATACGGCTGAAGTATACGCCGTTCGGAGGAAGCATCTGTCTGTCAGGTGCCGGGATGTTTATAGTCGGTATGCCCATGCTGCTGCCGAGCCTTTTGCCGTGTGCAACGGTGCCCGCGAATGAATACGGTCTGCCGAGAAGCTTTGCTGTCATCTCCATATTGCCCGTGCTTATCATCTCGCGGATAAGAGTCGAACTTACCACATTGCCGTCCACCTTTACCGCATCGTGGATACTGCATTCGATGCCGGCGGCTTCGCATTCCTTTACCAGCATATCCGGCTTGCCTTCCGCTCTGGCTCCGTAGGTATAGTTGAATCCTACGGAAACGAATCCGGCATTCAGCTTCTGTCTTACGATGCCTTCAAAGAAGTCGTGGGCTCTCATCTTCATGATGTGCTCATCGAACGGGATATTCACGAGTATGTTGAATCCCATCTCTTCAACAAGCCCGATCTTTTCCTCTTCGGTGCAGATCAGCTTGACCGCGTCCGGATCACTGTCATTCCTTTGGAGAATAAAGTTGAACGGATGGTTCGAGAACGTGAAGCAAAGGGACTTGAGCCCCTTCTCTTTTGAAGCGTCCAGCGCCGCCCTGAAGATCTCGCGGTGTCCGATGTGGATCCCGTCGAAATTCCCGAGTGCTACTGCCGTCTTATCCGTTATATTTAGTTGATCAAGATCTGTGTAAATCTTCATGCTCTGATCTGTGTCTGTCTGTTTGATTTTATTTGATCACTTTCTTCGGTATGAGCGATCCGTTTTCGATCGCTGCGACTCCCAGAAATGCGTCATTTGAGTATACGCGGTACAGCTCATTAAAGCGAGAAGGCTCTGTGACTCTGAATCCGTTTGGCCATGAGCTGTTGCCGTTCATAAATGCGGTAACTCTGTTATCGTTAAGACGTATCATCCCGAGGTTCTCAAGCGTGATATCCGCCGGAATGATCATTCTTTTCAGCTGTGATCCCTCTCCGTCAGAAAGACTATCTTCTTTGCCGGCCTCAGCTTCATCTGCTGCTGCCGCTTCGATTATCTCATCAAGTGTGTATGAATCCTCTATCCTGAAGAATCCCGAAGCTGTCCTCTCCAGGACTGTCATGGCGGCTCCGCATCCGAGCGCCCTGCCTATATCGTCGCATATCGTGCGGATATATGTGCCCTTTGAGCAGGTGACATCGAATTCGATGATACCCTCCTCAAGATCGATCCTGCTGACCTCATTGTTATATATTGTGACCGGGCGCGGCTTTATCTCAAAGTCCGCTCCCGCTCTTGCGAGGTCGTATGCCCTTTTGCCGTCCACCTTCAGAGCCGAGTACTTCGGAGGCACCTGCATGATCTCGCCCGTATAGGCTTTGAATGCCTCTCTCACGGCATTTTCGCTCACATCCGGATAAGCATGTGTTTCGAGGACTTCTCCCGTGATATCGAGAGTATCGGTCTCTATCCCGAGCTTCATCTCAGCATGATATGACTTGCGATCTCTGTCATAATACTCGATTATGCGCGTGGCTTTTCCGATACAGACAGGCAAAACGCCCGTAGCCATTGGGTCGAGCGTTCCTGTGTGTCCTATTTTCTTTGTATGCAGTACGTGCCTCAGCTTTGAACAGACATCCTGCGATGTCCATCCCGCCGTCTTATTTACGTTTATGATTCCGTCTGTAACTTGCATATCTTATGTTTCAATACGCGGGTCTCATCTTCAGTGTCTTGTGTTTACTGTGTCGATAAGAACAGGTATCAGTTCCTTTTCTGCTTCTGCGAGCGGAAGATCGAATGAGCAGCCCGCAGCGAGAACATGTCCGCCGCCTCCGAATTTAGTTGCAGCGTCTCCCACATTTGCGTATGTGCGTCCCCTGAGGCTAGCTCTTACATTGAGCTCTGTTTCCTTGAACAGGCAAGCTGCCTCGACGCCTTCGATACTCATCATCTTCTGGATGATGCCCTCTGCTTCGTCCATGGTACAGCAGTTCTTTTTAAGGCGCTCCTGTGTTACTTTGCCTACGGCGAGCTTGCCGTCAGCGTAGAACGAAAGGTCTGCTACGACATCGCTTTCAAGCTTAAGCGCTTCTTTGGATCTGCGGTCGTATATGAGAGCCGATATGACTTTCGGATTGAATCCTTCTATCTTATACAGGTGTCCGGCGATCTCATGTGAACGGCTCGTCGTGTTGCTGTGCTGGAAGTTTCCGGTATCCGTGGTTATAGCCGCGAATATGCAGTTTGCTATCTCGAGTGTTATCTCTACGCCCATGCCGCGCACGATGTTGTAGACTATCTCGCCTGCCGCCGCGGATTTAGGCTCTATCCTTGAGAAATCGTAGCGGATCTCTTTTGCCTTGGTGGAGTGGTGATCGATGCAGCCCTTGAGGCGGCCTCTCTCCCATGCCTTCTCACGTCCTATGATGCGGTTCATGCCGTTGCAGTCCACCATCAGCGAGAG
>JAFUGO010000115.1 GCA_017469325.1 Mogibacterium sp.
GCCATGAGCAACGCCAGCGGGAGCAACATCGAGACTCTGTACAGGATCGCCGATAATTCCGTTGAGGCTCTCGAATTCATCGTAAGGTCCGAGCACAGCAGCCTGACCGGCATTCCGCTGAAAGACCTCGATCTTAAAAGCGGCATCCTGATCTGCGCTATCTTCCGCGGCGGAAAAGTGATAATCCCTCGCGGAAACGATACGATAGAATCGGGCGATCATGTGGTGATAGTGACATCCACACATCATATGACCGACCTTTCAATGATACTGAAGTAAAAAATGAAGATAAAAGCGGTACTGCATACAGTAGGATCCATACTTCTGATCGAAGCCTGCCTTCTGATCATCCCGGCAGCTGTGGGAGCGATATATCATGAGCAGGCTTCTTTGCGTGCCTTTCTGATATCCGCAGCTGCGACTGCCGCTGCCGGAGGCGTACTGATCCTCGGTAAATCTTCAGACAGCAATATATATGCCCGCGAAGGCTTTGCAATAGTCGGCCTTTCGTGGATACTGCTGAGCTTTTTTGGATCACTTCCGTTTGTCATAAGCGGCCAGATCCCGCATATAGCCGATGCTTTTTTTGAGACCGCGTCCGGCTTTACCACGACGGGAGCCAGCATCCTGAATGACGTAGAAGCTCTCGATCAGGCTATGCTGTTCTGGCGCAGCTTCACGCACTGGATCGGAGGCATGGGAGTCCTCGTATTCGGCATGATCATAGTCCCTCTCGGGGGCAGGCGCAGCATGCATCTTCTGAGAGCCGAATCCCCGGGTCCTTCTTCCGAAAAGCTGGCGCCTAAGATGCGCGACACGGCAAGGATACTGTACGGTATATACCTCGCCCTTTCAGTAATATTGCTCATTTTTCTGACAGCCGGCGGTATGCCTCTCTTTGACAGTCTGATCAACGTATTCGGAACAGCCGGCACGGGAGGTTTCTCAAACCACGCCGCAAGCATCGCCTACTATGACAGCGAGTATTTTGAAGTTGTCATAGGCGTGTTCATGCTGCTTTTCGGTATCAACTTCAACCTTTACTATCTGCTGCTCCTGAAGCGCGTGAAAGCTTCTCTCGGAAGCGAGGAGCTCCACTGGTATCTCGGCATTGTCGCTTTTGCGGTCATTACCATCGCGGTAAATATAAACAGCCTGTTTGACAGTTTTCGCCAGGCATTACGCTATTCGTTCTTCCAGGTCTCGACGATCATAACGACGACAGGATTCGCGACCACGGATTTTGATCAGTGGCCGCAGTATTCACGCACTATTCTCGTTCTGCTGATGCTCATCGGTGCATGCGCAGGCAGTACCGGAGGCGGTATCAAGGTTTCAAGGCTTATTCTATTTATCCGCTCAATAAAAAACGGCATATACAGAATGATCCATTCAAAGTCGGTCAGAAGCATGCGCTTTGAAGGCCGCATCGTCGAGGAATCGACGATGAATTCATGCTATATCTATCTTTCTGTATATTGCCTCATAATCATTGTCAGCATGGTCATAGTGTCGCTTGACAACTTCTCTTTTGAAACAAATCTCACAGGCGTGATAGCCTGTCTGAACAACATAGGACCGGGCCTCGGAATGGTAGGCCCGGCCGGTAATTTCAGTGCTTTCTCAGTGCTTTCCAAGCTGGTTCTTTCGTTTGACATGCTGGCCGGAAGGCTCGAGCTCTTCCCTATCCTGCTGCTGTTTTCACCTTCTACCTGGAAGCGCAGCTGATCCTATTCTTTCAGTTCTTCTATCCTTGACAGTATCATCTTCTCGTTATAGAGGAAGAAGAGGCATGCTCCGATAACGCATGTCACAAAGGCAACTGCCGCGGTCGCGCGGTAGCTTCCCGCTGTTCCCGATACGGTGATCGAAGTGAACACCACCATGGCTAAAGCCTGTCCCATCTTGAACGCGAAGGTCCTGGCGGCAAAAAACATACCGCTGCGGTCCTCTCCTGTCTCGAGACGGTTCAGCTCCGCTACGTCTGCTACGCAGGCCTGAGGCAGTATGCCCAGGATCGCCATAGGGACAGCCGCACATACAGCAACTATGAATCCCCAGTACAGACCCTTCCCGCACAGGAATGTGATCAGGAATACAACTGCGTATCCGAAGAATCCTGTTATTATGAGCTTCTTTTTTCCGAGCTTTGGAGCCAGCTTGTTGACTGCCGGATACAGGCATACGCTTATCGCGGTCATCGTAGCTGTAAGCACGAACGTCCATGTGTCTTCTATTCCCATCAGCTTGGTCTCATAGAACGCGAGTCCCGTCTGGAACAGAGTAAGCGCAAAGAAGTAGATCACATCGCTGTATACAAAGCGGCGGAACTGCCTGTTCTGGAAGGTCTTGAGCAGAGACGAGAAAGCTTTTGTCTCGCTCGGCTTTGCCTCCAGATAATCGCGTTCCTTTATATACAGAGACGGAACGAGCATCGCGGCGCACGCTATGATACACATTATGGCGACTCCCATCCTTACCGAGCCCGCCTGACCGAAGGCTCCTTCGAGCATTCCGGCAACGTTAGGCAGCATAAAGGATATGGACTGGCCGGCTATGAATGTGAACGATATATATGTTGAGACATTTATACGGTGCTCCTGGGTATCACCGAGCTCTGCTATAAGCGCGTTGTACGGCGTGCAGAATATGGTCA
>JAFUGO010000116.1 GCA_017469325.1 Mogibacterium sp.
AGCCGGCTATTCCATAGATTTTGATAAAAAACGTTTCAAAGGCATAAGGGATTATGCGAAGCTTCTGCAGGAGAAGGAGGAAGATCGATGAGTAAGATCCAGAGATTCAACTCCTTTGTCGGAGGCGTGTTCACGGTTTTGTTCGGAGCGGTTTTGTATATGGCTCCTTTTATAGGCACTGATCTGATAGTGCTCGTCATGTCGTGTTCGCTGATGCTCCTGGGGATCAGAAACCTGCTCTTTTATGCCACGATGTCCAGACACATGGTCGGAGGGAAGTATTCACTGTTTTACGGGCTGATACTGACAGACCTCGGTATAGTTGCATTTACGATCAAAAACTATTCTCCAATGGTAGTCATGATCTATCTTCTCGTGATCCATTCCTTCTACGGCGCGACAGACATCATGGTGGCTCTTCAGGCAAAGAGGGCAAAGAGCAAATCATGGAGGATCAAGATGCTTACGGGCATAGGCAATCTGGCCCTTGGCGTATCGGCCATGGTGTTCGGGCTTACCGGAGAGGATGTATTCACGGTGATATATATCTATGCCCTCGGTATGGCATATACAGGTATAATGCGAATGGCCAATGCTTTCAGGAGGACGGCAGTCCCATACATACAGTAGTGATGAAGAGAAAAGTGATACTCGCTTCGGCATCTCCGAGGCGGCGCGAGATAATGAAAAAACACGGTGTCGACCCTGTGGTGATGCCTACGGACACGGATGAGACAATAACGGGGGATCCTTCGATGACCGAGGTCGTTAAAGACCTCTCGCACCGGAAGGCCAAGTCCTGCTTTGAAAAGGTCAAGGACGATCCGGAGTTTGCCGGCTATATAATAGTTGCGGCTGATACCATCGTTTATAAAAACGAGATCATGGGAAAGCCGCATGACGAAGAAGACGCAAGGCGCATGATCCGTTCATACAAAGGGACATACCACTATGTCGTGACCGGAGTCACTCTGATCGACCTTGACAGCGGCCGTGAGGAGACTCTGAGCGATGTCACAAAGGTGTGGTGCAGGGACTACACGGAAGATGAGATAGAAGAGTACATATCCGGAGCGGAGCCTTACGACAAGGCGGGAGCCTATGCCATCCAGGGTGAATTCGGAAAGTACATCGATCACATAGAAGGCGATTATGAGAATGTCGTAGGACTGCCGTTTTACCGGATCGAAAAAATAATGGAAAATTATTGACAGAAGAGGCCCGCGCGCATATAATAGTCGAGGTCAAAGCAGAAGTTATCCGCTTCTCGCCTTACAGACTAGCGTTGGTAGGGCCACATAAGATTCAGAATTGTCTTATTTGCGGATGCTTGTGTGTCCGCAAATTTTTATTTATACGGACAGATTGATTAGTTTCAGGGGCTCTATTCAGAAAGGGAGGAACAGAACCATTAGCGCCAGAGACAACAGAAAAAACCAGACGCAGATCAATGAGGACATCAGGGCAAACGAAGTCCGCCTTATTGATGAGAATGGTGAGATGCGAGGTATCGTCAGCATCGACGAGGCACTGAAGCTCGCAGAAGAAGCAGATCTCGACCTGGTGAACATTTCGCCTAATGCAGATCCGCCGGTATGCAAGATACTTGACTACGGTAAGTATCGTTACGAGCAGCAGAAGAAAGAGAAGAACGCCAAGAAAAACCAGCACGTCACTGAGATCAAAGAGATCAGGCTGAGCGCTTCGATCGAAGATCACGACGTAGAGGTCAAGGCCAAAGCAGCATCGAAATTCCTTCAGGACGGTGACAAGGTAAAGGTGTCGCTGAGATTCCGCGGAAGAGAGATGGGCTACACACAGCTCGGTTATGACGCAATGAAGAAGTTCGCGGATATGGTAGCTGACTACGGTGTGGTCGAGAAAGAGCCAAAGATGGAAGGCCGCAGGATGAACATGTTCCTCGCGCCTAAAAAAGACAAAAAATAGATAACTATACAGGAGGTTAACTCAAATGGCTAAAAACAAGATGAAGTCGCACAGAGGCGCTATGAAGCGTCTGCACGTTACAGGCTCCGGCAAGGTCAAGAGAAACAAGGCTTATAAGAGCCACATTCTCACAAAGAAGACCGCAAAGAGGAAGAGAGGCCTTCGCAAGGCTACTACTCTTACAAGTGCAGATCTGAAGCGTATGCTGAGATCAATGGCTAAGTAATTCGGGGAGGTGTAACAAATGGCAAGAGTAAAGAAGGGCGTAAACGCTCACAAGAGACATAAAAAGATTCTGAAGCAGGCGAAGGGATTCTACGGCAGAAGAAAGAACACATTCAGAGCCGCCAACCCGGCTGTTATGAGAAGCCTCAGATCGGCATACGTAGGCCGCAAGAACAAGAAGAGAGAATACAGAAGACTGTGGATCGCAAGAATCAACGCTGCATCAAGAGCAAACGGACTCTCCTACAGCAAGTTCATGAACGGACTCAAGAAGGCCGGCATCGAGATCAACAGAAAGATGCTCTCCGAGATGGCTATCTATGATGCTGCAGGTTTCGCAGATCTCTGCGAGACTGCTAAGAAGTTCAACTAATGGATTACTTCTTAAGTCACATCGGGGTAATATTCGGAGCGGCGGTATTTGTTGCTCTTTGCGCTGTGGGCTGGTGGTATCTTACGGATAAGAACGCCAGGCTCAAACGCGAACGCGCCGCGGCGCGCAGAAGGGAAGCTGCCTCACGCAGCGATGACTCCGGTAAAAACTCGTAACAAGAAGGTTCCGGTACACGCCGGAGCCTTTTTAATTTCTGTTAAGAGAAGCCGTATAAAGGCTCCGTTTTCTTGTAATACCACAATATATTGTGATAACATCGATTTGCATATGGGAAATGGCTCCTTTATTTCAGGGGCCCGGAAAACGGAGGTTTATTATGAAATGTCCATATTGTAACTATGAGGACACAAAGGTAGTCGACTCCAGACCTGTTGAGGACGGACTCGCTACAAGAAGAAGACGCGAGTGCACAAAGTGTCACAAGAGATTCACGACTTTTGAGAAGATCGAGAACTCTCTCCTCGTAGTAGTTAAGAAGGACGGCACACGCGAGAGCTTCGACAAGAACAAGATCATCAACGGCATAATGAAGGCATGCCAGAAGACGAAAGTCACTTACGATGATGTGCAGAGGATCGCAGACAATATCGAGCGCGGTCTTTCCAATACGATGGAGAAAGAGATCCAGTCGACAAACATCGGACTGCTTATCATGGAAGAACTCAAGGCGATCGACCAGGTGGCTTATGTAAGATTCGCTTCCGTATACAGGGAGTTCCAGACCATCGACACATTCATCGATGAGATCAACAAGCTCAATAAGAATAAATAAATACAGAGAGGTAAAATAATGCTCAGAGTTGCAATAGACGGACCGGGAGGTACAGGCAAGAGCACGATAGCCAAGGCTGTAGCAGCTTCGTTCGGCATCGAATACATCGATACGGGCGCAATGTACAGAGCGCTCGGACTAAAGGCAAAACGCAGCGGTGTAGATCCTGCTGATGAAGCAGCAGTCAAAGAGATGCTCGACGCTACTACAATCGACTTCGTCGGCGGATGCACCATGCTCGACGGAGAGGATGTAAGCGGACTGATCCGTACAAACGAGATCTCGATGGCGGCATCCAATATATCGAAGCTCGCCATAGTACGCGCCAAGGTCGATGAGGTGAGCAGACATCTCGCGGCCACAAAGGATGTCGTGATGGAGGGAAGAGACATCGGAACGACTGTCATTCCTGACGCCGAGGTCAAGATCTTCATGACAGCTTCCCCTGATATACGCGCAAAGCGCCGTTATGACCAGTTGATCGCAGCCGGTAAGGAAGCTGATTACGACAGC
>JAFUGO010000117.1 GCA_017469325.1 Mogibacterium sp.
AGTGTCTCCGATACCGAGCTCGAGATCTTCCATTATGTTGATGTTGTGCACCGAAGCGCGCGACACCGTTGTGCCCTCAAGCTCTACCGGATCGAAGACAGCGACCGGGTTGAGGAGTCCGGTACGTGACGGGCTCCACTCTATCTCGCGCAGCACCGTCTCCGCCTGCTGATCGCGCCATTTGAACGCGATGGAGTCACGCGGGAATTTCGCGGTCTGTCCGAGAGTCGACGCGTATTCAATATCATCGAAAGTGAGAACGAGTCCGTCTGACGGGATATCGAAGTCAGGGATAGCCGCCTCATAGCCGTCGATGGCTCCCGAAAGGCTGCTTCTGTCTACCATCACATAATCGACGGTCTCAAAGCCCTGCGAACGCATCCACTCCATCTGCTCATGCCTTGTCCTGAGATCCGCGCCCTCCGAGCGGTAAAGAGAGAAAGCGTAGAAATTGACGTTCCTCCCGGCAGTCACCTTCGGATCGAGCTGGCGTATGCTGCCGCTGCACAGGTTTCTCGGGTTCTTGTATTTTGCATCGGCATCTTCGATCGACTCGTTTATCTTCTCAAAGTCGGAGTATCTGATCACCGCTTCGCCCCTTACGATCACCCTTCCCTTGTGAGGGATAGCTTTGGGGACGTTTTTGCACGCGAGCACATTGGCCGTGATCAGCTCACCCTCCGTGCCGTTCCCTCTTGTAACTCCCTGTACGAGCCTTCCGTTCTCATATGTGATGCCCACGGTAAGTCCGTCGAGCTTCCACGACAGGAGTCCCTTCTGCCCGCCGAGCCATGCAGCGAGCTCATCCCTGTCCTTTGTCTTGTTGAGCGAGAGCATCTTTGACTCGTGCACTATCTTCGGAAGCCCCGCAGCCGTCTCGTATCCGACATTCACCGACGGGCTGTCATCGCGGATGTATCCGGTCTCGTCCTCAAGCGCGAGGAGCTCGTCATACATCTCATCATACTCATAATTGGTGATGATCTCGGCGCCGTCAGTATAGTATGCGCGCGAAGCCTCGTTAAGGCGCTGCACAAGCTCGTCTATTCGGTTTTTCTTCTCTTCGTTGTTCATATTTTTATCCCTAATATAGCGCAAGCGGCCCGTAAGGGCATCATGAACGCGCCACCAGCTCCATTTTGACATAGCCCTTCCCGAGTTTCTTCTGTCCGAAATCATCGAACATGACTGTCATGGTCTTATCGTCCTGCTCTATAACCATGCCTTCGCCGAATTTCGGATGTCTTACCACATCTCCGTTGGCGAATTCCTGCTGCACTTTCGCTCTGTTGGCGGTCTGCTTTCTGGCCGCTGACAGGCCGTCGAAAGGTTTTGCGGCCGGCTCTCCGTAATACCCGTCGGCTGTCCCGTGAGCGCTGCCTCCGAAGTAATAATCTCCGAGATATCCGCCTTCACCTCTGAGCCCGGTCCCCTTGCTCACCTTGTCTTTTACGAACACGTCTCCGTCCAGGCAGTCTCTGTCCATCTCGTCAAGGAACACAGACTCTGTCTGCCAGTCGGTGCGGCCGTACATCGTCCTCATCTGTGCGCCGGTGAGATAGAGCTTCTTCATTGCTCTTGTTATGCCCACGTAGCACAGCCTGCGCTCTTCTTCCATGCGCGATGTCTCGTCGAAAGCCGCAGACCCCGGGAACATCCCGTTCTCCATGCCCGGCATGAATACCACAGGGAACTCCAGACCCTTGGCTGAGTGCAAAGTAATAAGCACTACCGCATTCTCATCCTGATCATGGTTGTCTATATCCGACATCAGTGTTATCCGCTCGAGGAAGGTGCTGAGAGGCGCCGTCTCATCAGCAGGCAGCCCCTCGCCCATTAGAGCCAGGCGCTCCGCTCTCATCTCCTCCTGCACAGCCGCCACGCTGCCGTCAGCCATGCCCTTCTCGAATTCAGCGATTACTGACTTGAATTCCATTATATTCTCAATGCGCCCGTCGGCCTCTACAGTGCCCGCGTCCTCCAGTGCCTTGAGATAACCGGAGCGGCTAAGAAGATTGTCGTATATATCAGTCAGCGTCAGGTTGTCCTGCTCCTGCCTGAGATCATCAAGCATCCCTGTCAGCTCCCTGACAGCCGTCCTGCTCTTGTTCCCCAGAGATGCCAGCAGCTGCTCATCCTTAAGAGCCTCATACATGCTGATGCCATATGATGCCGCGTAGCC
>JAFUGO010000118.1 GCA_017469325.1 Mogibacterium sp.
ACTCCAAAGGCATCAAATCACTTAACATTGTTCCGCACCATTTCTCCTGATACAATGAATACACAGTAACGATCTTTCGCAGCAGTCAGGAGGTATTTATGACCAGAGAAGACCTATACAGCCTTGCCTTCCGGTACAGAAAGACAAAGCTTTGGCTGCGCCTGCTTGACACACAGGTCTTTGCCGCGCGAACAGAAAAAAATGAGACCCTATTTATCAGCATAATAGGAAGGAGGGGCGAGCACATTTCCGTCGCTGTCTATCCGGAGAATGAGTTCTACAGCTACTATCATCTTTTTGACGCTAAACCGATTTATGACGATATGATGACACCGGATACGTTCGAGAGTTTTATCAGTTCTTCCTGTATCCAGTGTTCCTTTGAAGACAAAGGCATGATGCCTCCCTCCGAGCTCGAGGAAGTACGCGCATACGCCAGCTCCCATGGCATCCGTATCGCCGGAAAGAACGCCTTTCCTATATTTTCCAGATATACGCCCTACAAGTACCCATGGATTGTCAATTCCGAGCACGACTTGGAACTTCTGGCGGCAGGCGTCGGAGCTGCCATTGCACTTTCCGACGAGCTCGATCACAATGCCCCTTTAAAAAAACAGCTCCGTCGGATCGATGGCATGTCAGCCCATAAGGTTCCTTTGTTTGTCCGCACTCCGGAGGGATACCGCCATTCCGGCACGGCAGATCTCCCTACTCGCCGCAGAGCCTCCTATCCTTCCGGGAACTATTCCAATGAAGAAGTCCTCAGGAAAATCCGTTCGAAACGCCAAAAAGGCATCATCGACTGCCGTGTTACCTGGTTGAACAACCCGGTACAGGATCATCCCGACGATGCCCCGTATTACCCTGTAAGCCTGATCGCTGTGGAAGAATCGGACGGAACAATAATGAGCATGTCCCTCGTCGGAGACTATGAATCCGAATACAATCAGCTGCTCTCTGAGTTTATGTTAAATCTCTCCGCCCGAAAAATGCGCCCGAAAAAAATCCTCGTCCAAAATGCCCGGACATTTGCTCTTTTGGCAGAGGCGATGAAAAAGGCTTCTATAAATATCGGCGAAGATGAAGACCTGCCGCTGCTGGATGCCGCTCTCTTCGCCTTAGATGATTATATGGCGGCCATAGACGCAGACGATGCGTGGCCCGATACTGCCGATGTCTCTCAGGAAGCCCCCCTCTCCTACGTGATCAGCATATCCCCTTATACCGGATGCTTCCGCCACATCCGCGTCTCCGCTGACATTACCTTGGAAGAGCTTCACAACACAATCCAGGATATATTTGAGTTCGATAACAACCACCTGTACGCCTTTTTCATGGATGACAAAGCCTGGAGCAGCCGGGACGCCTACTTCAGCCCGGATAATCAGGAGGGACGCAGCGCGGCAAAATATCGCCTCCGCGACATCGCACTCTTTAAGGGCAAAAAATTCCTCTACCTCTTTGACTTCGGAGACGAGTGGCGATTTGAGTGCCGCGTCCTGCGCGACATAACGTAAACCACGACCGGATATCAGATTCTGCGTTCCAGAGGCGATGTGCCAAACCAGTACCCCGATTACTATTTCGGCGGCGAAGATGACTACGACGAAGAAGATGACTACTATGACGACGAAGATGATGGTCCGTTTGAGTAATGGATAATAGCCTTTGTTCACAGTGCCCTTAAGGCTGATCCCACAACACACCAGCTTACCGATTGGTCAGCCGAGACTGTTGCTGACCATCGGGATTCAAAAACCTGTCAGTAATCATACCGTATGGTAACAGGTTCCAGTTTTTAACTTAATCGTTTCGAATCACGCATTCTGAACGATATATCGTATCCTATTACCTCTATAGCCTCGAATTTTGAAAGAAGGGTTTTGAAAGAGACATATGAGAAATCACAGAACGTACGATATATCGTTTTCCAGAACGCTCCTGAGGCGAAAAACGCGTCACCCGTTAAGTGGGCCAGCTATACAATCTCCGCCTCCTGCTCCAGTCTTATCTTTTCGCTGCTCATCTTTCGGATCACTTCATAAAAGACCTCATACTCCGGCTTTGCCTCC
>JAFUGO010000119.1 GCA_017469325.1 Mogibacterium sp.
CAAACGCCGCGCTCACAAAGCCTCAGGCAAACAAGCTCGCGTCCATACTTCACGATGCTTATGCAAGAGCTATCAAGCCGGTACACGGAACGCTCGACGGCGATACCATATTCGTTCTTTCGACGGGCAAGTGCGAAGTCAACTTTGACGCTTTCGCGGCTCTCGCGACTGATATAATGCAGTACGCCATAATAGATGCGGCTGCTTCCGCAAAGGGCGCTTACGGGCTCCCGGCCGCATCGGACATGAAAAAAGCGGAGTAACATCATGAAAAAACTCATACTCATAGACGGCAACAGTCTGCTCTTCAGAGCATACTTTGCGATGAGACCTATGGTAACTTCCAAAGGCATTCACACTCAGGGTGTGTTTGCCTTTGTTAATATGCTGAATAAGATCATTGCCGACCATGAACCTACACACATGGCCGTTGCTTTCGATCTTAAAGGCGGCACGTTCAGACACGACGTCTATAAGGAGTACAAGGCAGGCAGACTGAAAACACCGCCTGAGCTCCTTTCACAGATACCGCTGATGCATGATGTCCTTGAAGCAATGAACATCGCTGTACTTGAAGTGCCTCAGTTTGAAGCGGATGACATCATCGGTACAGTCGCCGCAAGGGCAGAGAAGGACGGGATAGATACTCTGGTCATATCCGGAGACAAGGACGAGCTGCAGCTTGTAAGCGATCATGTCCATGTGCTTATCAACAAGCGCGGCATGAGCGAGTTCGACCTCTATGACAACGATGCCATGCTCGAAAGATATAATCTGACGCCTAAGCAGTTCATCGATCTGAAAGGTCTCATGGGCGACAGCTCTGACAATATACCGGGAGTACCGGGCATAGGAGAGAAGAAGGGCATCGCTATTCTTGAGGAGTACGGCACGCTCGAGAACCTGATCGATCACGCTGATTAAGTAAAAGGCAAGATGTGCGAGAAGCTCAGAGACAATATCGAAATCGCCCGCATGTCCAAATGGCTCGCTACGATCAATGTAGAAGCCCCGGTCGAGTTCACATGGGAAGATCTCGAGTTCACCGACCCGGATATAGAGAAACTCACGGCTATATATACAGAACTTGAATTCAACGCTTTTCTTAAAAAGCTTCAGGCGGAAGGAGGCGGTGCTGTATCCGCTTCACCTGCGGTTTCGGCAGACTTGCTCTCCGGCTTTGAAGATATAAAGCGGGTCTCATTTGAAGAGTTCCTGTCCTCTGTAAAGGAAGGCAGTGAAGTCTTTGTTGAGGCTGCTACTGACGCAAATCACCTGACGGAGCCTGAGATCGGAAGCATCGTTCTTTACAGCGCAGAAGAAAAGCTGGCATCTGTCAAAGAGCTGACTCTTCTTGATGACACGATCGCAGCCGATGCTTTGGGATCAAAGAACTACAGGCTCTGCGGATGCGGACTGAAACGCATCATTTATTCACTCATATACAAATCGGATGCTGAGTTCATTCCTGCATTCGATGCCGAAGTTGCGGAATACCTGCTGGATGCCAACAGACAGAAGTATCCGCTCGACAAGCTTCTTCTGAGGTATTGTTCATATGCCGCGGATGAGTCAGAGTGGGCATTCCTTTCGGATGCTGCGTCTTATGATTCTTCCGCGCTTAATAATGATGATCTTCTCAAAAGGGCATATTATGTTTCAAAGGTGATGCCTCATCAGATCAAGGCTCTTGAAGAGATGGGTTCGGACAGGCTCTTCGGATCCTGCGAGATGCCGCTGGTGCTTACGCTCGCACGGATGGAGTACGCAGGCATCAAGTGCGATCCTGAGATCCTCAAGAATATCGGTGAGGAGCTCAGCGATGAGATCGAAAAACTGGAAGCCGCCATTTACGAGGAGGCCGGCACGGAGTTCAATATAAACTCCCCTAAGCAGCTCGGTGTTATCCTGTTTGAGAACATGGGA
>JAFUGO010000120.1 GCA_017469325.1 Mogibacterium sp.
ATACGTGCCGTACTGCATCGAGCCGTCGGTAGGTGTCTAGATAGTCGTTCTGGCCTTCCTCGTAGACGCATATGACGAAGAGAAACTGACCGACTCAAAGGGCAATGAAGATGTCCGCACAGTCCTCAGACTTCACCCGGCTCTCGCGCCGTACAAGGCCGCTGTACTTCCGCTCTCAAAGAAGCTCGAAGACGTGGCAATGCCGGTATATGAGGAGCTCAGCAAGTACTTCATGGTGGAGTATGACGCGTCCGGTTCCATCGGCAAGCGCTACAGACG
Source organism: Mogibacterium sp. (assembly GCA_017469325.1). The sequence continues at coordinate 280 of JAFUGO010000120.1, forward strand.
CGAAGACGAGATCGGCACTCCGTTCAGCATCTGCGTGGACTTCGATACAGCTGAAGATCAGTCCGTTACTATCCGCGACAGGGATACCATGGAACAGGTAAGGATCCCTATCAGCGAAGTCAGAAATTACATCGAAGAGAGGATCGATTTCTGATATCAAAGTTAAATCCGTTTCAACCATACATCCGCGGCGGGGCCTATGCCCGCAGCACGGCAGTGTATGATAGGAGCGTAACTAAATAAGCGTAAAAACCATTTACAGAAAAGGAGAAAAGCTTATGGCAAAATATGTTTATTCATTTAATGAAGGCTCCAAGGACATGAGAGCTCTGCTGGGCGGCAAGGGCGCTAACCTCGCAGAGATGACCAACATCGGTCTTCCTGTTCCTTTCGGCTTCACGATCACAACCGACGTATGCAGAAAGTATACTGAAGACGGCGGAGTCCTCGCTCAGGAAGTCATCGATGAAGTATGGGAGCACCTCGCAGAACTCGAAGAGGTAATGGCCAAGAAGTTCGGCGACAACGAGAACCCGCTGCTCGTATCCGTAAGATCCGGAGCACCTATCTCGATGCCGGGCATGATGGACACCATCCTCAACCTCGGACTCAATGACGTCGCTGTTGAGGGCCTCGCCAAGAAGACAAACAACGAAAGATTCGCATACGACAGCTACAGAAGATTCATCCAGATGTTCGGTGATGTCGTAATGGAGATCAAGAAGTCCAACTTTGATGCTGTATTTGAAGGCCAGAAGAAGAAAGCCGGCGTTGAATTCGACGTTCAGCTCACAACAGAAGACCTCAAAGAGGTAATCAAGGGCTACAAAGAAGTAGTTAAGAGAGAGCTCGGAAGAGAGTTCCCTCAGGAGCCTAAGGATCAGCTGCTCGAGGCTATCAAGGCCGTATTCAGATCATGGAACAACGACAGAGCTATCCTCTACAGAAAGATGTATGACATCTCCGATTCACTCGGAACAGCTGTAAACGTTCAGTCCATGGTATTCGGTAACTCCGGCAACGACTCCGGAACAGGCGTAGCGTTCACACGTAACCCTGCAAACGGCGAGAACAAGCTCTTCGGTGAGTTCCTCGTAAACGCACAGGGCGAGGACGTAGTAGCAGGTATCAGAACACCTCAGCCTATCTCCGAGATGGCAGACGCTTTCCCTGAGGTTTATGCTCAGTTCGAGAAGATCGCCAACACACTCGAGAATCACTACAAAGACATGCAGGACATGGAGTTCACTGTAGAAGACAGAAAGCTCTTCATGCTGCAGACACGTAACGGTAAGAGAACAGCAGCTGTTGCAGTAAAGGTAGCAGTAGATCTCGTTAAGGAAGGCCTGATCGATAAGGACACAGCTGTTATGAGAGTTGAGCCTGATCAGATCAACCAGCTGCTCCACCCTGTATTCGACGCTGACGAGCTCAAGAAGGCTACTCCTGTAACAAAGGGACTGCCTGCATCGCCTGGCGCTGCAACAGGACAGATCGTATTCTCGGCTGATGACGCTGCCGCATTCGCAGAAGACGGCAAGAAGGTAATCCTCGTAAGAGAAGAGACTTCACCTGAAGACCTGGCCGGAATGGTAGCTGCAGAGGGTATCCTCACAGCACGCGGCGGAATGACATCCCACGCTGCAGTAGTAGCAAGAGGAATGGGCAAATGCTGCGTAGCAGGCTGCAAGGAGATCACAGTTGACGAAGCTGCAAAGACTCTTACAGTCGGCGGCAAGGTATATCACGAGGGAGACAGCATCTCGCTCAACGGTACAGACGGTAACGTATACGTAGAGTCCATCAAGACTCTGGCTCCTGAGCTCTCCGGAGACTTCGGACAGATCATGGAGTGGGCAGATGAAGCTCGTACACTCAAGGTAAGAACAAACGCTGATAACCCTAGAGACGCTGCTCAGGCTGTAGCATTCGGCGCTGAGGGTATCGGACTCTGCCGTACAGAGCACATGTTCTTCGAAGACGAGAGGATCCCTAAATTCAGAAGAATGGTACTCGCTGATACAGTAGAAGAGAGAAAAGAAGCTCTCGCAGGCATCCTGCCTTATCAGAAAGAGGACTTCAAGGGAATCTACAGAGCAATGGGCGACAGGCCTGTAACTATCAGACTGCTTGACCCGCCTCTGCATGAGTTCCTGCCTAAGACAGACGAGGATATCAAGCAGCTCGCAGACGAGTTCGGAATCCCTTACGAGAAGATCGTAAACAAGACTCTCGAGCTCCACGAGTTCAACCCTATGCTGGGACACCGCGGCTGCAGACTTGCCATCACATATCCTGAGATCGCAGAGATGCAGGCTGAGGCTATCATCAGCGCTGCTATCGAGGTCAGCAAAGAGGACGGCGTAGAGATCGTTCCTGAGATCATGGTACCGCTGGTAGGCCATGTAAACGAGCTCAAGTTCGTCAAGAAGACTATCGTAGAGGTAGCTGACAAGCTGATCGCAGAAGCAGGCATCGACATGAAGTACATGGTCGGAACCATGATCGAGATCCCTAGAGCTGCTCTGACAGCTGATGAGATCGCTCAGGAAGCTGAGTTCTTCTCATTCGGTACAAACGACCTCACACAGATGGGCTTCGGATTCTCCAGAGACGACACAGGCGCTATCATCAAGGAATACGTCGATAAGGGCGTTCTTGAGAGCGATCCGTTCCAGTCACTCGACCAGACAGGCATCGGCAAGCTGGTAAGAATGGCTGCTGAAGGCGGCAAGAAGACAAGACCGAACATCAAGCTCGGTATCTGCGGAGAGCACGGCGGAGACCCTGCATCCGTACACTTCTGCCACGAAGTAGGACTCAACTACGTATCCTGCTCGCCATTCAGAGTACCTATCGCAAGACTGGCTGCTGCTCAGGCTGCGATCGAAGAGAAGAACGCAAAATAAGACGTTCCGGTACTTCGGATAAAGACATCATGACCCGGTTTTTAACCGGGTCATTTGTTTGTCCGGATCATTTGCGTCAGGGGAGGTGAAAAAGAGCAGCTTGTAACATCCGACAAATTGAAACGATCCATTTGTGAAAATACACAAAGATATTTTAAAATTATTGTCAAAAAAACATAATATATGTCTCCGGAGCATTGAAAATCAAAGGGGTTTTGTTATACTTAAAAAATGAAAAAACAAAATAAAACAAGAAGCCGCGACATTGTACTGATATACAATATTGTTTATAATCTAGTACAAAGGTAATTATTGGTTATTTTGTTTATCAATGTTAGAAGGAGGCAATATAACATGCAAGATTATCTGTTAACACATCTGTATTGGATAAGCTTGTTTGCTTCTGTCGTTGCTCTTATCTTTGCTTATTCACAGGCAAAGAAGGTCCTCAATGCAGACGAGGGCACAGACAGGATGAAGCAGATCTCACAGTTTGTCCGCACCGGTGCCAGCGCGTTTCTTAAGCGTCAGTACCGTACCGTAATAATCTTTTTCGCAGTAATGTTCCTTGTGCTCTGCGGAATGGCAGCGGCACATAAACTCACATGGTATGTACCGTTCGCGTTCATCACAGGAGGTTTCTTCTCGGGCCTTTCCGGATACATCGGAATGAGCATCGCGACAAGAGCCAACGACCGTACAGCGTGCGCGGCTCAGCAGAGCCTTAACAAGGGACTCAGAGTAGCTTTCTCGGCAGGTTCGGTAATGGGCTTCACCGTTGTAGGTCTCGGCCTGCTCGACATCTCGCTCTGGTACGCGCTTCTCGACCTCGTATTCCATGAATCCCTCGAGAACATCACAGCCGCGATGGTAACATTCGGAATGGGAGCTTCGTCAATGGCTCTGTTCGCCCGTGTAGGCGGCGGTATCTTCACCAAGGCTGCTGACGTAGGCGCTGACCTCGTAGGTAAGGTTGAGGCAGGCATCCCTGAGGATGACCCTCGTAACCCGGCTGTTATCGCAGACAACGTAGGTGACAACGTAGGAGACGTAGCCGGAATGGGCGCTGACCTCTATGAATCATATGTAGGATCCATGGTATCGACATGTGCTCTCGGAGCTATCGCTTTCGCCCCTACAGGACTTGGTGTTAAGTCAGTCGCTCTGCCGCTTCTCATGGCTGCTGTCGGAGTAGTATTCTCGATCTGCGGTTCGTTCCTCGTTCAGACTAAAGAGGGCGCAAGCCAGAAGAACCTTCTCAATGCTCTCCGCCGCGGCACTAATACCGCAGCCATCGTAACAGCTATATTCTCATTCGTACTCGTTATCTGGCTGTTTGGTATCCAGTTCTACGGACTCTTCCTTGCGATCCTCGCAGGTCTGCTGGCAGGCGTTCTGATCGGACTCTGCACAGAGTACTACACATCAGATACATATAAGCCTACACAGAAGATAGCTGAATCTTCCCAGACAGGTACCGCTACACTCATCATCAGCGGACTCGGCACGGGAATGGCTTCGACCACGCTGCCTATCCTCATCGTAGGTGCAGCTATCATCATCGCTTACTACTGCTCCGGAATGTGCCCTGTAGACGTTGCTCCTAGCAGCATCGGACTCTACGGCATCTCGCTCGCAGCTGTAGGAATGCTTTCAACCCTCGTTATCACTCTCGCGACCGACGAATACGGCCCTGTTGCCGATAACGCCGGC
>JAFUGO010000121.1 GCA_017469325.1 Mogibacterium sp.
GAAAACGGTATGAGCTGCGTCAATTTATTTATACATCGCCTATTGAGTGCGAGCACGGCGGATGCCGTACATGAGGATCGCGGCCGCATTCGAAGCGTTAAGCGAGTTGATCTTTCCGAACATAGGGATCGAAAGCACAAAGTCGCACTTCTCTTTTACGAGGCGGCCGACGCCCTTGCCCTCATTGCCGATAACCATGGCGATAGGGCCAGTAAGGTTTGCCTCGTAGTAGGTCTCGCCGTCCATGTCGGCCGCGCCTACCCAGACGCCGCGCGCCTGCATGTCTTCTATAGCGCGGGCGAGGTTGGTCACCTGGGCTACAGGCATGGTCTCAACGGCGCCGGCGGCAGACAGTGCAACTGTCTGGGTCAAAGAGGCGCTGCGCCTCTTTGGGATCACGATGCCGTGAGCGCCGGCGCATTCGGCCGTACGGATTATGGCGCCCAGGTTATGCGGATCGGATATCTCGTCCAGGATAATAATGAAAGGGTCTTCTCCCGATTCCTCTGCCCTGGCAAAGATATCTTCCACTTCCGCGTACTTATATTCACTCACCTTTGCGACGACGCCCTGGTGTTTCACTCCCGGTGCCATCGCATCTATCTTTTCCTTTGGAACGAAATCGATGATAACGCCCTGCTCTTTCGCAAGGGCTACTATCTTGGATACAGAGCCCTCGGCGCCGTCCGCGATGAATATCCTCTCGACATCGCGGTCCCCGTTCAGCACCTCGACTACGGGGTTGCGGCCTGCGACTACCTGCAGGCCGTCGGCGCCGACAGTTTCCCGTCTTTCTTCGCCGTAGCCCTCTTCATAGCCGAAGTCAGCCAGAAGGCTTCTCTTTACTTCCATTTCACTTCTGTCCTTATAGCTGCCGCGCATGGCCCTGCCGGCAGAGCTCCTGCCCTGGCCTGATCTGCCGCCTGCGGCTCCGCTCTTGCGCGCGCCTGCAGAAGCGCTCCTCTTAGCGCCGCTCCTTCCTGTGCTTTTAGGTTCGTATTCATAGCCGTCACCATAGTCGCGGCGGTTCTTGCCGCCCCTCTTTGGCGCGCCCTTCCTTGTCTTATCCGTAAATCTCTTGTTATCTCTCTTGCTCATCTTTCGCTCCTTTGCGGATCTCCTCTTTACTTCACCTTTTCATACACGACAAAGCGGAAGGTTATGCCGTTCTCGGTAACGGGATCGCTTTCCGATACGATCTTAAACCCCGGGTCCTCATCAAAGTTGGTGATGAAGGTGTCTGCGTTCAGGTCGGCGTCCATCTTGGTCACATACAGCCTGTCGCACATCTTATAGAATTTGTTGTACAGTGTGGCGCCGCCGATCAGAAAGACGTCATCGGGCTCGTACTCCGAGAGCTTCTCCCAGAGCTCGTCCTCGGTATTGACCGTGATGCAGCGCTCCGCCTCAAAGTCCGGATTAGAAGTGAGCACGTAGTTGATGCGCTTAGGAAGTCCGCGCCTGCCCGGCATCGACTCGAGCGTGCGGCGTCCCATGACGACCACCTTGTCCATGGTGTGCTCTTTGAAGTATTTCATATCTGTAGGTATCGAGGCCAGCAGCCCGTTGTCGCGGCCTATTCCCCATTTTTTATCTGCTGCTACTATGAGATTCATTTATCCTCCATCATCCTGACTATACGGCGTCCGCTACAGCTCCTGGCCGAAGCGGTTCACCATCATAGCCACCTGCTCGTTCTCCATCTTTCCGGCGCGGTACGAATAGAAAGTATCGGTGTTGCACATCGTGCATACATTCGATACGGCTATGTGATCTGCCGGGATCCCGGCCCGCAAAAGCGTTATGAGGTTTGCCTCTCTCAGGTCGAGATGATACTTGCCTTCCGCATCTTTCGGCTGTCCGTCGTTATTGAGCGGAGCGTCAGCATCACCAGCCGGGGCCTCGCCGGCTGACCGCATCTTCTCTTCCTTTGCCCGGGCAAATGCTTCGCTCTCGGCACCCGGAGCGTAACGCTTCAGTATCCGGTCTGCGTCATCCCTGCCCCACTGAACGGCGAACATGTCGTACACCTCGTCGCCCATCTCGTAGCAGTCTCTGCACACTCCCGGACCTATCGCCGCATACATATCCGACGGATCGCATCCGAACCTTACGGTCATCTGGGCTATGGCGACCTGCGGGATCTTCCCGAGCGTTCCCTTCCATCCGGCATGGACCAGCCCAACGCACCCGCGGACCGGATCCGCGATGTACACAGGCGGGCAGTCTCCTCCGAACGCCGTCAGAAGCGCTCCCGGGATATCTGTCACGATCCCGTCAACATACTGCCTGTACAGTGCAAAATTACCGACGGTCGCGACTCCAAGGTCAGCCTCCGAAACAGCGACATGCACATAATTCGTGTGCTTCTGATCCGTGACCAGCTCCATGGAAAGATCCGATCCAAGCTGATGCGCAAGTTTGTCACGGTTGGCGCGGCATACAGGCGAGGCTTCCTCAAGAACATCGGTCTTCATCACCGCCATCCGGATGCCCTTCACGCCCTTGCCGCTCCCGGCATCGTAGCTAAGATACCTCGTGCTGTACAGGTTCGGGATGCCGAGTCTGTCAAGCATATCTACCGAGATATACGGGACCGCATCAGTGTGCTGGTTGAATATTCTGTTGTCGTCAGAGAATCTTATCTTCATACGCCTTCAGGCCTGTTTTGCCGGGGAATCCTTCCCGTTCATTTTGGAGTATGCGTCGACTATGCGGACGGCTTCGGCCGCGATCTCGCGGAGCCTCTCCCTCTCGTCAGAGAGGTAGAGGAAGCCCAGCAGGGCTTCGAAGCCGGTCGCGATCTTGTACTCGCGCGGGTCCGCGTTCTGCGGTCTCGACATGGAGCGGTGGTTCCTCGCCATCTTATATACATGCTCCTCCTCTTCAGTCAGAAAGCCTTCGGCTATCATGGCCTTCGCAGCCTTAGCCTGGCCTGCCGCGGACACATATCTGACGGCCGTGTGATGCGCTCTGCCCGCGTCGCCCGGTTTCTCCATCACTATCTTCTCACGCACGATTACCTCAAAGACCGCGTCTCCGAGGTATGCAAGCGTGCTGCTGTTCATTCTTTTGATCTTTTCTTTTTCCATAATACCGACTGCAGCCGCACCCATAAGATGCGGCTGTCTCATTCTTTACATCATTCTAAATCGCTACAGGTATATTGCGGATCTGCTCGCCGTGCTGATAATTCTCTACCTTTATGTCATCGGTAGTGAACGAGTAAAAGTCCTTCACGTCAGGATTCAGCGTGACCTTAGGAGCAGGATACTGCGGCCTTTTGATCAGCTCCCTGATGATCGGAACATGGCGGTCATAGATGTGCGCATCGGAGATCACGTGCACCAGCTCGCCGGCCTTGAGATCCGACACCTGCGCCATCATCATCAGAAGCATCGCGTACTGCACAACGTTCCAGTTGTTCGCCGCCAGCACATCCTGCGATCTCTGGTTCAGAATACCGTTCAGCGTATCTCCCTTGACGTTGAACGTCATCGAATACGCGCACGGCTCGAGCCTCATCTCTGAAAGATCCTCGAAGTTGTACAGGTTGGTCATGATGCGGCGGCTGTAGCGGTCGTTCTTGAGACACCACAGTACGTTGTCCACCTGGTCCATCTCGCCCTGCTTGAACTTATACTTCTTTGCCATCTGGTATCCGTAGGCCTTTCCTATGGTACCGTTCTCATCTGCCCATTCATCCCAGACATGCGCCTTGAGGTCTTCAAGGCGGTTGGACTTCCTCTGCCAGATCCACAGCATCTCATCTGTCGCCAGCTTGATCGCGGTCGGCCTCAGCGTGAGCGCCGGGAACTCCTCTGACAGGTCGTATCTGTTCACGACTCCGAAGTTCTTTATGGTGTGCGCGGGAGTGCCGTCCTCCCAGTGCGGACGAACCGGCATGCCTTCCGTGCTGAACCCGTTGTCGAGGATGTCCTGACACATATTAACGAATAATTGATCTGCTCTGCTCATAATATTTCCAAACACTGACGCCGGAGGGAATTGCCGCCGGCGCTGCTCACTGTCGATCAGTTGCGAATTACCTGTACGCCCTGCGGTGTATCCTTGAGCGTGATGCCCATGGCTGCGAGCTGATCTCTGATCTCATCAGCGCGAGCCCAGTTCTTCTCTTTACGGGCAGCCTGTCTCTCATCGATCAGTGCCTGGATGTCGTCTCCGAGGCCTTCCTCTTCATCGCTGCCGCCAAAGATGCCCAGCACATCGGTCAGCTCTTTGATCCTTGCAAGAGCCTCCTTTGCATAAGTCCTGGACGATCCATCCTTTACCGCCAGGTTGATATCCGACACCAGCTCGAATATGGCCGCGATGCCGTCTGCGGTGTTGAGGTCGTCATCCATGACCTCGATGAACTTTTCTTTGTGCTTGTCGAGAGCCGCCAGCATCTCGGCCTCGTTCTCAAACGGCTCGTCGCTTCCGTTCTGAGCAAGGAACTCGAGCGTTTCGATCGCGGTCGCGATCCTGTCATAGCCCTGCTTCGACTGCTCCATCAGCGTATCCGAGAAGTTGATAGGGCTTCTGTAGTGACCGCTGAGCAGGAAGAATCTGATGACGTCTCCGCTGTACTGCTCGCGGATGTCCCTTACGGTGAAGAAGTTGCCGAGCGATTTCGACATCTTCTTGCCGTCTACATTTATATATCCGTTGTGCATCCAGTAGTGCGCGAACGGAACTCCGTTGCACGCCTCTGACTGCGCGATCTCGTTTTCATGATGCGGGAATGTAAGGTCCTGCCCGCCTCCGTGGATGTCGATGGTCTCGCCGAGATGCTTCTTTGCCATGGTCGAGCACTCGATGTGCCAGCCCGGTCTTCCCATGCCCCAAGGCGATTCCCATGCGATCTCCGATTCCTCTTTGCGGGCCTTCCACAGCGCGAAGTCCAGCGGATCCTCCTTGACCTCACCGGTCGCGATACGTGCTCCGCTCTCAAGGTCATCGATGTTCTGGCCCGACAGCTTGCCGTACTCAGGGAACTTGCGTGTCGAATAATAGACGTCTCCGTCCGCCTCGTACGCGTAGCCCTTGTCGATCAGAGTCTGAACGAACGCGATGATCTCAGGAATGTGCTCCGAAACCTTCGGGTGAACGTCAGCCTTCAGTACATTGAGCGCCTCGGCGTCGTTGAAGTACTCCTTGATGTATTTCTCGGAGACCTCAGGTGCCGTGATGCCCTCTTCTTTGGCTCTGTTGATGATCTTGTCATCGACATCGGTGAAGTTCTGAACGAACTTGACTTCATATCCTCTGAATTTGAAGTAGCGTCTCAATGTATCGAATACAACGAACGGGCGCGCATTTCCTATATGAAAAAAATTGTAGACCGTAGGTCCGCAAACATACATGCGCACTTTGCCCGGCTCGATAGGAATGAATTCTTCTTTTCTGTTTGTAAGTGTGTTATATACCTGCATAACTCCTCCTGATTCCTTTTTCGTCAGAGTAGATTTTACTATAAAAGGCAATCGTCTTCAATCGATACGGGGTTTTCGTCAGACCCCGAGCACCGCTCCGATACAGCCCATAATTATGAGCACGATGAACGGGCTTTTTTTGTATTTTGTGATGAGGATCACCGTCGCGATGATGATCAGTACCGCCGTTATGTCCACCGGCAGTCCCAGAAATGCTCCCGCCGCTCCGGACGTTATGTCTGCTCCGAGCTTTGCCAGCAGCCCGCTTCCGAGCCTGCTCTCTCCGGCAATAGCCGGTGCGATCAGAGTGACCGCCGCAGCGCCTATGAGCCCCATGGTCGCAGGCCTTATGCCGTTGAGCGCGCCGTTCACGATCTTGCTTTCCCTGAACTTCTGAATCGTGCGCGCGACTATGCCGACTATTATGAATTCAGGCAGGATTACTCCGAGAGTGGCAACCGCCGAGCCTGCAATGCCCGCAGCCTCATATCCCACGTATGTGGCGGTGTTGACCGCCAAAGGCCCCGGAGTTATCTGTGAGATCGCCACTATGTTGGCGAACATCTCGCTGCTCATATCCATGAACGGCTGTATGCTGTCATAGATGAGCCTGACTATGGCAAGTCCGCCTCCGAAACCCAGCAGACCTACCTTTACAAAGCTGATGAAGAGCTGCCAGAGTATCATTCGGACTCACCTCCCTCTTCAACTAAGCGGCTTTCTGCGGCCGCGGCTTTCTTTCCGCCGACCACCGCGCTCGCGATCCCGAGCAGAAGGAATATGAGTATCACGTATGCCGTATTTATATTCAGCACGGCTATCATTATGAAGCTTGCGGCCGCGGCCAGTATGGTCCACTTGCCTTTGAACACAGCACCTGACAGCTGAATAATGGAAACCACAATAAGCCCCAGAGCCGCGGCCCTGAGTCCGGCCATCGCTCCCATCACGGCACCGTTGCCGCCCAGCGCCGTAATTCCGTTGGCTATAATGAGTATGAGAACGAACGAAGGGATCGTGACTCCGAGCGCGGACACGACCGATCCGGCGAGTCCCTTCTTCTTATATCCCACATACGTGGCCATATTGATCGCCACTACGCCCGGCAGGCTCTGGCATACCGCCACTATGTCAACAAACTCCTCTTCCGTGAACCACTTCTTATCATTTATAAGTGTGTTCTGCAGAAGCGGGAGCATGGCAATGCCGCCGCCTATAGTAAAGGCGCCGAGTTTGAAAAATACTACGAATAATTCTGCCAGCATACTCATAACGGCTCTATTATAGCAGATTTTACAACGGCAGTTTAAATGTCATGCTTATTTAGTTGTTTACCCTTCGTAAGCATGACTTCCGGCAGATCGTCAAAGACTTGAAGCCTCTATGGGGTGAAAAAGTCATGCTTTTCCCCGCAAAACCATCCTTGAAGCATGACTTCCACACTATTGGCAATGCCTCGAAGTCTCCACGGAATGAGAAAAGTCATGCTTTTTTGATCATTCTGCATCCATAAACATGACTTCCGATGGATCGGTACGGCTTCAAGGGCTCTTCAGAAAGAAAAATGTCATGCTTCTGGGGCTGTTTCGCCTCAATAAGGTTAAGCCCATATAATGGTGTAAATTCATAAAAAGAGCCACAGCTCGTACCTTTAGGTATAATGAGATTACCACATCAAACATTTACCAAGGAGGTACAATCATGGCTCAACTCAATA